>CAUWCC010000005.1:0-52676 GCA_963556805.1 uncultured Bulleidia sp.
TTTTTTCTACTATTACAGAAAAGCGAATTTACACAAAATATTTTACGCTATCATCTCCTATTTAATCATTATGCCATGCCTTGCTTGTTTTGTCTTTGGACAGCAAGTGTAAACTAAAAAGAGACCTGCAAAAGGTCTCTTGTGATTATCCGCGGATGAAGGAGCTGAGAAACTCTTTAGTGCGTGGACTCTTTGGATTTGTAAATAGATCGTTTGGAGTTCCTTCTTCTTCAATGATGCCGTGATCCATGAAAACGACACGATCACTGACATCTCTTGCAAAGGACATTTCATGGGTGACAACGACCATGGTAAGACCTTCTTTGGCAAGGTCTTTCATAATGTTCAATACTTCACCGACCATTTCTGGATCGAGTGCGGAAGTTGGTTCGTCAAACAACATGAGCTTTGGATCCATGCATAGAGCCCGAGCAATTGCAACACGCTGTTTCTGCCCACCAGAGATCATACGCACATCCGCATCGGCAAACGCAGCCATTCCAACTTTCTCTAGGTAGTGCATAGCAACCTTAATTGCTTCTTCTTTAGAACGTTTCAGAACTTTCATCTGCGGCTTTACACAGTTTGTTAAGACATTCATGTTATTGAAGAGATTAAACTGTTGGAAGCACATGCCAACTTTTGCACGATAACCATTCACATCTTTAGTCTTTGTGATATCTTCACCAAAGACAGTAATAGAACCGCTGTCTGGTTTCTCGAGAAGGTTGATACAACGAAGGAGCGTAGATTTTCCTGATCCGGAACGTCCGATCAATGTGACGACTTGACCTTCATTGACATCGAAGTTGATACCTTTGAGTACTTCAAGTTTACCAAAGTTCTTGTGAACATTTCTGATTTGAATAATAGGTTCTGCCATCTTATGCTCCTTTCTTATGCTACATTCTTTGCATGTGTGATAGATTTAGGATCTGTATCACTTTGCGGAAGAGATGTCTTAGTTTGATTCATTCTCTTTTCAATTGCATTGAGAACGAATGTGGCAATGAGATTCATAAAGAGATAGATCATTGCTACAAGGAAATATGTTTCAGTGAAGTGATATGTTGTACCAGCAATGGATTTTGCCTGGAACATAAGTTCAGTGATAGAGATGATCATAAGTACAGAGGAGTCTTTGATATTTACGATCAATTCATTGCCGATAGCAGGAAAGGCATTCTTAACTGCCTGTGGCAGGACAACACACATCATTGTTTGGATGTTAGACATGCCGAGTGATCTTGCTGCTTCGGTCTGTCCGCGATCAACCGATTGGATACCTGAACGGATGATCTCGGCCATATAAGCACCTGTGTTGACGGAGATGACAAACATAGCAGCTGTTAGACGATCCCAGTTAATGATATTCAACAGCAAATAGTAGAAGAACAGTGCCTGTACCATCATTGGTGTACCACGGAAGAAGGCAATGTAGACATTTGCGAAGAAGTCATATAAGCGTTTGATAAAGCGGGAAAATACGGATGCAGTGTAATCCAACTTGACAGCCTTAAGACCACCGATCACAAGACCAATAGCAATACCACAGACCGTACCAACTAGGGCAACGATCAATGTAGTGCGGACCCCAAGCAGGAGACTAGGTCCGTACTTTGTTAGGATGTCAATGACATTCGTTATGAACATTAGTTGGAAGCAGGCTGATTGTTGACTGCCTGCATCATCATTTCTTCACGTTCCTCATCACTGATCTTATCAAGTGCTTCCTGCAGAGAATCGCGAAGTTCTGTGTTACCCTTCTTAACGGCAATTGCTACAGCAGCACTGTTATCTGTGTCGACAAAGCCCTTGCCATCTTCGAATTCGATATATTTCAAATCAGGATTAGCAGCAACAACACCCTTAGCAACAGGGAGTTCTGATGTTACAGCTTCTACTGCACCAGACTGCAGTGCCTGGATCGCAGCAGGGAATGTTTCAGCAGCAGGTTCATGCTGTACACCTTCGATCTGATCGATGATCGTATCATACAAAGTGTTCATCTGACCTACGACCTTACGGCCAGAGAAATCATCCAAGGAATCGGCATCAGCTAGATCACTGTCCTTCTTAACGACCAAGACCTCTGTTGATACATAGTAAGGTTCTGTGAACTCTACTTCTTTTTTTCTATCCTCTGTAGCAGTCATACCAGCAATGACAGCATCGATCTGATCGTTTTGCAAAGACAAGATCAAGTTATCCCAGTCCAGCTTTACGATCTGAACTTCCTTATTTGTTTCTTCTGCCAGCTTTGTTGCCATCATGACATCATAACCATCACAATAGTCAACTTCAGAGATCTTCTTAGATGTTTCTGTTTCTGTAGTTGTAGACCAGTTATATGGGGCATAGTTGCATTCCATGCCGACACGCAGTGTGTTTGGATCTGATGTAGCTGCAGCTACAGGTTCTTCAGTTGCTGATCCGCAGCCTGCGAGCATGACAGCTGTCAATGCAAGTAAAGATGTTCTTCTTAGTGTAGTGTTCATTTTCATTTTCCTCCATTTATACAAAGAAAAAACCGTATGCTATCACATACGGTTGAACGCTCCGTTTTGCAATAGCTCCACTTCTTGCGAAGGAGTGATACAGATATTTTCCGTATCCCCACATGATCATCCTGCCAGACTTACATGTTCGGCGACGATTGCCTTTCTTGTACTTCACAGTCTGCCGACTCTGTACAATACTCATCTGCGTCGCTACCTCTATGCGGTTTTTACGCTATTAACCATATCAGTGTTTCAGAAAATGTCAACACGTTTTGAAAAAAATGTGCTTTGTTCATATTACATAAAACAAAAGCATATATTTTGCGGGATATGCCAGCTTGTTAGCGAAGATGCAGCGGGTATTGTGATGCTGTTATGAAGTTTTTAGAGTTCAGTTTGTAAAGTTGCATACGTATGCTTGAAAGATGTTATAATACGCACGTTATGGATGGAATCGTATTATTAAATAAGCCGGCAGGTATGACGAGCTTTGCTGCTGCCCGCCGCTGTCGGAACATATTTCATGAAAAGAAAACGGGTCACACGGGAACACTCGATCCTAATGCTTCAGGTGTTTTGATCGTTCTTCTCGGCAAATATACGAAGTTAGCACCTTATTGTGTGAAGAATCATAAGCATTATCGTGCTAGGTTTAAATTAGGCCTTGCTACAGATACACAGGATATATGGGGTACGATAACAGAGCGTAAAACGCCTTCCCCGCATACAGAAGAAGAGATCTTAGCAGCCTGTGCTTCTTTAACTGGTGATATCAAGCAGCTTCCGCCAATGTATTCAGCAATTAAGGTCAATGGGCAGAAATTATATGATCTTGCACGTAAAGGGATAGAAGTAGAAAGAAAAGAACGTGATGCACATATCAGTGTTTTACATGTTGAACATTTGCAAGGAGATGAATACAGCATGGATGCTGTTGTCTCCTCCGGTACATACATTAGAACACTGATCTATGATTTTGCTGCTAAGCTTGGTGAATATGGTGTTATGACAGAGTTGGAGAGAGTTGGTATTGAACAACTTTCTATAGAAGATTCTGCTAATTTTGAAGATCTGGAAGAAGGCAGGGGACTTTTAGATCCTGCCGCGATCATCAGCAGTGAGTGGAAGCTTGTAGAAGCGGGTATCTATGAGCGTTATATACGTACTGGTCGTATCGTAACGCTGCATAGTGATGAACCTAAAGTTATCTTTACCAAAGATGGGGAACTGTTGGCAGCTTATGTCAAGGAAGAGGATGGGGTTTATCATTGTCAAAGGGGGCTTCTCTAATGAGGATCATACGAGTAGATCTTTCTGGTCTGCATAAGACAAACAAGCCGATCTGTGCGTGTATCGGGTATTTTGATGGACTGCATCGAGGTCATCAAAAACTATTGGCAGAGACTGTAGAAATGGCAAAAAAATATGGATGTGAGACAGGTATGATCACATTCGAGCCGGATCCGTGGGTCGTGATCAAAGGAATGCAAAAGGTAAAGCATATCACAACGATGCGGCAGCGTATCAACATGGCTGTAGAACTCGGCATGGATAATATCATTCTATTGGAGTTTACCAGAGATATGTCAGAACTGCCACCGATGGAATTTATTGAGAAAGCATTAGGATGTTTAAATCTCAAAGGTCTCGTGTGCGGATTTGATTTTCACTTTGGATACCATGGTGATGGTGATCCTGCCTTTTTAAAGGAACATGCACCGTTTGAAGTGAAGGTTATTGAACCAGTTAATGATGAAACAGGGAAGATTTCATCTACACGTATTTCACAATGTATCGTCGAAGGTAAGGTGGACGAAGCAAATGAGATGCTTGGGTATCGTTTTACGATGGAAGGCAAGGTAGTACATGGCAAGCATCGTGGGACTGATATGGGTTTTCCTACTGCTAATCTGCAATATGATGCAGAATATTTAATGCCGAAAAATGGTGTTTATGCGGCGCTTGTTGAGGTGGATCAGAAGTATTATCAGGCTATGGTTAATATTGGCATCAATCCTACATTTAACGATCTAGATGCTATCTCTATTGAAGCCCATTTGTTGCAGTATTATGGCGATCTATACGGAAAGTGGATCAAGATCTCTTTTTGCAAGTATTTGCGTCGGGAGATGAAATTTCGGTCTAAAGACAATCTGATCATGCAGCTGGAACAGGATCTTCGCAATGTAAGACAATATTTTGGAGGATTGAATGATGAATAAGGCTTATCTAGAAAGAATGAAAGCAATGCTTGGAGATGAGTTTCCAGCATACCTTTCTTGTCTTGACAAGCCAGCTCGTAAAGGAATGCGTATTAATACACTGCGTATAGATGAAGAATCCTTCTTTCAAGAACTGCCGATCGAACATGAGCGTTCGCCGTTTTCTGATAATGGGTTTTATGTAGATGGGCAAAAGTTAGGGAATACGCCTGCTTATTTTGCTGGTTTGTTCTATATGCAGGAACCCAGTGCATCTTCAGCTGTCAGTATCTTAGATCCTAAGCCTGGTATGAAGGTGTTAGATCTTTGCGCGGCACCTGGTTCCAAGAGTACACAGATTGCTGAAAAATTGCAGAATACAGGTTTCTTATGTGTAAATGAGATAAATGCTTCACGTTCTCGTATTTTGCTAGAAAATATCATTAAGCATGGAACTGCTAATACACTTGTTTTAAATAGTGATACAAAGTCTGTAGCAGATGCATTTCCGAATTACTTTGATGCTGTTCTATGTGATGCTCCTTGTTCTGGGGAAGGAATGTTCCGTAAAAGCGATGATGCAGTTGAGCAATGGTCTTTGCATAATGTTCAAATGTGTGCTGAAAGACAACAGAGTATACTCAATGAAGCATATAGAGCATTACGCCCAGGCGGTGTTCTTGTCTATTCCACGTGCACGTTTGCTATGGAAGAGAATGAAGAAACGATTGCAACTTTTTTAGCTTGTCATTCAGACGTGCATATCGAAAAACCAGATGTTTCATTTGGACGTCCTGGTTTTCCGGTTATACCAGAAACAGCTTTGGCTGTGCGCATCTTTCCTATGGATGAAGGAGAGGGACACTTCATCTGCCGTATGCGGAAGGATGGAGATGGATGCGGTATTGTAAAAGAAATGCGTTCCCAGCCGATCCCACGCGCCGCGAAAGAATTTCTGTCGGAAAATCTCACAAAGGCGTATCCATATTATTTATTCAAAGACGGTCGTCTATATGGTGGTACAGCTCCATTCTTAGAATGCGGGAAGAATCGTATTTTGAGCTGGCAGGTTAAACTTGGTGAAATGAAAAATAATCGCTTTGAACCATCTCATGCTTTCTTCCTTTCTTCTTATGCACCTTGTAGAAATACGGTAGCATTGACGGAAGAAGAAGCAGAACGATACATCCATGGGGAAACATTGACGAAGGCATATCCGAAAGGCTGGTATGCCGTAACGATACATGGTCATGCGATCGGTGGTGTTCATAGTGATGGGAAAATGTTGAAGAATAAGTTTCCTAAGTCATTGCGGATCAGATAGATCTTAAGGGTGTCGAGAGATACTCTTTTTAGTATGTATACTGTTGTTCAGGATGTAATTCCTGACGGAATGAGATAGAATATTGAAGGTTAAGTAAAGGATGACATTTTCTTTGCTGGAAGAGAGAATGGCTTTTTGATGATGAATACAAAAGTTTTAAATAAGAATAAATTGGAATTGTTTGATTTTATTGACGATACAATAGCGTATTTCACATCCCATCAAGCAGGATATGAATATGTTATGGGACAGCTGAAACAAGATCTGATGGATATGATGAATGACCATCAAGATATTATTTTGGATTATCGCAGCAGGATAAAAGGTGTGGAGAGTTTGAAAGAAAAACTGATCCGAAATAAGTTTTATTTGGATTATCGAAATGGTGAAGAGGCGATCTCTCATCTTTCAGATCTGATCGGCATCACGATACAATGCCGTTTTATTCGCAATGAGAATGACGTATATCAGGAACTGCTGAGACATTTTGCGGGTAGAGATACAGATGGCTTTGCACAATGCAAAGATGATCCTAATGTATATTTAAATACAGGATCTTCCCAGCCTCAATTTCAGCGGAATGGTTTTACTATTTACAGGATCGATGGATATTATGTATTTCATGATGTAAGGATCAACTATGAACTGCAAATCAAATCGATGGTGCATAATTTCTGGAGTGAGATCGAACACCAAGTTGTATATAAGAACCCAGAGTTTGTGGCATATGACCGTTTCAACCGTTCTATGCTTGGTGCGATCAGGGATAACTTGGATGTGGTAGATCGTCAGCTGGAAATCATGTATGATGAGATCTCAGAACAATCGACACATAAGCAGATCGGTATGGATGAGAAAGGCTTTAAGGTCTTTGTGGCACAATCGGTAAATGAGCTTGTGAATAAGAAAATGATCGAATCAGTAGGATTCACAACAGATTTTAAGAAATGCAGTGCTATCTTGGCACAGTATATCTATATTCGTGATTTCGTAAATGGGGAACATAACCGTGAAGTGATGGTGGACTATCTAGAACATCTCAATTATTTGTCACAGTCAGAGATGAATATGACAGAGAAAATGTATTTGGAAAGACCTTTTACAAGTGATGATCCGTTTTGTGATGTGTTGGGTAGATTTTGGGAAGGTGTTATGAATGAAGATTTTCAATGGCATATCTTCTTTGTGATGCTATTCTCTATTCAACCGGGAAACAACTTGGAAGATATGACAGATTTTGTAAAAGTCATTGAGCTTCTTGTTGTTCAACCAGGGTGGTATACAAAGGCTTTTGCTGCATTTGGAAAAGCAGATGCAGAGTATGTACAGAGATGCTTCTTGAAAACAGTTGGAGAAGCTTTAGTGGCACAGCGAAAGATCGAGATCGTACATGAAGAAAACTTACTGCGGGTAGCGTCTATCTTCCGTCATTTTGTGAATTTTTGTGAAGAGAAATATACAAGTATGCAGATGTTTTTGGACAGTGAAGAAGCTGTTAAGGCTGCTCTTGTACATCAGATTTCTGTCGTATTCCAGTGATAAAATCTGATATAATAAAAAAAAGAGGTGAAACTATGGCACAGGATTACATTGTAGTAGATAAGAAGAGTGATCAAGGTATGATCGCCGTTAACAAGTCTGTATTCGAATCCATTGCAGAAATCAGTATCTCAGATATTGATAATGCACTTCCCGTTAAGAGCACACGTTTTAACAATCCCGTGAGTATCAAGATCGATCATGGCAGTTTGATGATCACGGTCGATATTCGTGTAAAATATGGTGCAAATGTAAATGCAACAGCTGAATTGCTACAGAATAAGATCTATGAGAATATTTTGTTTATGACAGGCTTTAAAGCTGATGATATTACAATTAATGTAGAAGGTTTTGAAATTTAAAGTTGACAAAACATTGCAGTTGGTATTAAATGTATAAGTAATCGAAAAACGGAAAGAAGAAGCACCTACTTCTCACCCGAGTGTCCTTTGGACCTGGGTAGTATGCCGAGATATCTATGAATGCAGATAACAGGCAGGTGCGACTTCCGTACCTGCTTTTCAATTATTACAGGAGGTTTACTTGGCAAAGTTTAGAAGAAATAACAACAGCGGTAAAAAGGGTCCTGAAGATCTGGTGAATGAAAGCATCCGCTTTAAAGAAGTTCTTGTTATCGGACCAGATGGGGAACAGTTAGGCACAATGAGTCGTCGTGAAGCGTTGGATAAGGCATACGATCGTAATCTTGATCTGTTATGTGTTGCTCCTAATGCAAAGGTTCCTGTATGTAAGATCCTTGATTACGGCAAGTACCACTTCGAGGCACAGAAGAAAGCCAGAGAAGCGAAGAAGAATCAGCACGTAACTGAAGTGAAAGCATTGCGTATTTCACCAGTTATCGATCAGCACGACTTCGAGACAAAGCTGAATCGATCTCGTGGATGGATCGAGGATGGCCAGAAGGTCAGAATCGATATGAAGTTCAGAGGTAGAATGATTACAAGACAGGAAGTCGGACGTGAAGTAATGAACAGATTTACAGAAAACATCTCGGATATCGCAAATGTCGAGAAAGCCCCGAATATGGAAGGCAATACGATGTCTGTCGTATTTGCACCTAAGAAAGGTAAGTAAAGGAGAAGAAGTATGAAAGCAAAAGCAAAGAAGCCGAAGAAGATCAGAATGAAGACTAAAAAGACCTTCGCAAAGCGCTGCAAGATCACAGGCAGCGGCAAGTTGTCCACAAGTCACAACTACATTTCACATTTTGCAGCAAATAAGTCTCACAAGCAGAAGATGCACCTCAGAAAGAGAACAACTGCTTCTAATACAGATTTCAAGCGCGATAAGCAGCTGCTTCAGGGTTAATAGGAGGATAAGTAAAGATGAGAGTAAAAGGATCTACACCTACGCGTAATAGACGCAAGAAGGTTTTGAAGCTTGCTAAGGGCTATTTTGGTAGCAAGCATCTTCTTTACAGAACTGCCCATGAGCAGGTAATGCGCAGCCAGAGATATTCTTATATCGGCCGCAAGCAGACAAAGAGAGAGATGCGTAAGCTTTGGATTGCACGTATCAATGCTGCAGTTCGTCAGTACGATCTTTCTTACAGCAAGTTCATGCATGGTTTGAAGCTTGCTAACATCAATGTCAACAGAAAGATGCTCTCTGAGATCGCTATCCATGATGAGGCAGGTTTCAAGGCATTGGTTGATGCATCCAAGAATGCATTGAATGCATAATTGATCTTATGTTACTGAAAGCAATCGGGTTACCGGTTGCTTTTTTGAATGTGCCAGTTTTGCTGTGAAGTTGGGTAGTTGTAACAAGTGCAGCAACTACAAAATGGTAACAGTGATGTTATGGGTAAAGAAGCATTGCCTCGCTTCTTGCGACCATATTAATAGAAACATAATATGACTGAGTGGTGGGGCTGCGTGATAAACTACACCACGAAAGGTAAGCATAAGAAAAAACAATGGTTTAAGATGTTATGAGCGGAACAGGATTAGGATTAGTACCTATGCCGTGAAAATAAAATTGTTTGTAACATCCTGTACAAAAACGCTATAAGAAGCAAAATAGATGACATTGCTCAGCGTATATTCCGTTTTTTTGAAAAAAAGCAAAAAAATTTAAAAAAGTACTTGCACAATGTTTTCTATCGTAGTAATATGAATGAGCACTAAGGAATGGCATGTTGGTGAAGCGGCTTAACACACCGCCCTCTCAAGGCGGCATTCACGGGTTCGAACCCCGTACATGTCACTAAAAAACCTCTACAATTGCAGAGGTTTTTTTTAGCTTTTTTGTGATGAAAGCATATTGATTTTTGTTCACAAAGAGATATAGCATTTATGTACTTTTTTGGTAAAATCATCATATATGAAAAAGACAGTAATTATATTAGCTGCCGTATTGGTTGCATCTTTGATCACACCAATCCAGGTGCATGCAGCAGAAGATTATTCCGATACTGCTTATTGGAGTGAATTGTGTACGAATTCTTCTTCCCTAAGTGAGAAGGATATTGAGAGATGCAAAGGATATCGTGATTTTGCTTCTTCACAATCAGATTCGTTAAAGGAAAAATTAAAAAATATTGATGCAAAGAGAGCTGAAATTTCAAAGAATATTGATACATATGTCGAAAAGATCAAGACATATGAGACAGAGATCAATGAAATGAATGTGCAGATCGATAAATTAGATAAACAAATTGCATCAAAGCAGAAAGAAATCGATAAGAAACAAGAGGCGATTGATAAAGAACAGGATGCTATCGATGAGAAACAAGAACAAGTAGACTTACTTCGTGATCAGGTAGGAAAGCGAATTGAGAAGTCACAGGACACTATGCGGTTAAATGTATATGTGGAAGTGCTGATGGGTGCTAAAACTTTTGAAGATTTTATACGTATCGCAAATGCTCTGAGTGATGTGACAGATCACAATAAATCTTCTATGGTTGAATTAAATGATATGATCATTCAGCTGCAGAAGATCAAGGCTGAACTGGAAGCGGATAAAGAGGAATTAAAGCGTCACAAGAAAGAGTTGGAAGATGATAAAGCAGAGTTGAAGCAGAAACAGGATTCTGTTATTGCTATGCGTTATGAGGCACAGCTTGTGTCAGACGAATTAAATAAGCGGCTGGCAGAACAGAATACCAATCGTGAAATGGTAACGGATGATATTGATGACATTCAAAAAACGATGCAGTCTATTTCAGATAAACTGGATATGATCGCACAGCAGAATGCTGCAGGGCCTGGTGGCTGGCAGCCATCTGGCAACGGCTTCTATCATCCTATTCCTGGTGCACATTTGACACCTGGTGCTGGATCTTTCCAATATGCATCTGGTGCTCTGCATTTAGGGGCAGACTATGGTGTTAATGTTGTAAAAGGAAAGACACCAATCGTGGCAATCGGGCAGGGTGTTATCCTTTATACATACAATGGCTGCGGAGATGGCTATATGGGCAGCTCTTGCGGTGCATTTGGCAATAAATGGCAGACATCCCAGTCTTCGTGGGCAGGCGGCGGTAATCAGATCGTCTTGTTATTTGTTAATAATGGTTCTTTGTATGCAGCGAAGTATTACCACCTTTATATCAACTCCATTTCTGTTAAAGTAGGTGATATCGTGCAAGGAGGCCAGCAGATCGCAACTGTAGGCACATCTGGTTCTAGTACTGGTACACACCTTCATATTGAGTTGTTTCATCTAGGAGATGCTTCTCAGTTTTCAAGCTATGCTCAAAATTGGGATGGTGAATTAGAATTCCATACTGGATGGGGATATGATCTCTATAATCACTTATGTGATCGTGGTGCTTCCGCACCATGTAAAATTCATCCAGAATCAGTATTTGGCAGATAAGACATAGGGCACAGCATGAAGTGTGCCCTTTTTTGTGCGTGGGTACGTTATTGTAAATATTTTTAGCTTTTTGTTATTTTATGTTGCATGAATGCTTTGTTTCTGTATAATAGAAGATGTTGTTGGGATATAGCCAAGCGGTAAGGCAACTGGCTCTGAACCAGTCATCTCGGGAGTTCGAATCTCTCTATCCCAGCCTATATTTCTAAATGATCACTTATGTGGTCATTTTTTATTTACATTATTTTCATGATTCTTTTAATTATATTATATGAGATGTGTTTCTAGGTATTTTATTTATTGGATTTTTCTTTTACAATATACGTTGGTCGTAAAGGAGATACGTATATGGAAAGAATTACCGGTACTTGCTCACGCGGTCTGCGTGCACCAATTATCAAAACCGGTGACAATTTAAAAGAAATTGTCGTCGACACACTGTTGAAAGCACAAGAAAATCAGGAATTGGTCATTCATGATCGTGATGTGCTTGCTGTCACAGAGTCTATCTTGGCAAGAAGTCAGGGCAACTATTGTTCTATTGATGATATTGCAGAAGATGTAAAAGAGAAGCTTGGCGGCGATACGATCGGTGTCGTTTTCCCGATCACAAGCAGAAATCGTTTTGCTATTGTTCTGCGTGGTATTGCTCGTGGTGCAAAGAAGATCGTTTTGCAGTTGAGCTATCCTTCTGATGAAGTTGGTAATGGTCTCGTTGATATCGATCTTCTGGACGAGAAGGGTGTAAATCCTTATACAGATGTATTGAGTGAAGAAAAGTTCAATGAACTGTTCGGTGCTCCTTGTCATCCGTTCACAGGTATGAATTATGTAGAATACTATAAAGAACTTATTCAGGCAGAGGGTTGTGAAGCAGAGATCATCTTTGCTAATCACGCAACAGCTGTTTTGGATTATACAAAGAATGTTTTGACATGTGATATCCATAGCCGTGCTCGTTCTAAGAGATTGCTAAAGGCTGCAGGTGCAGAACGTGTATGTGGCTTGGATGACATTATGACGGCTTCTCGTAACGGTTCTGGTTTCAATGAGCAGTATGGTCTGTTGGGCTCTAATAAGGCAACAGAAGATACAGTAAAGTTGTTCCCGGTACATTGCAAAGAATTTGCTGAGAGCGTGCAGGCTTCCGTTCTTGAGAAGACAGGTAAGCACATTGAAGTCATGGTATATGGCGATGGTGCATTTAAAGATCCGGTAGGCAAGATTTGGGAGTTGGCAGACCCAGTCGTTTCTCCAGGTTATACAGATGGCTTGGAAGGAACACCAAATGAATTGAAGCTAAAGTACTTGGCTGATAATGCATATGCAGATCTTTCTGGTGAAGCACTTCGTGATGCAATCAAGAAGTCTATTCATGAGAAGGATACAGCTTTGAAAGGCAAGATGGTATCTGAAGGTACAACACCTAGAAGATTGACAGATTTGATCGGTTCTCTTGCTGATCTGACATCTGGTTCTGGTGATAAGGGTACACCATTTGTCTATGTACAGGGTTATTTTGATAACTACACTGATTAAGTAAACTAAAAAACCATGTCTAACATGGTTTTTTTGATGAATTGCGTGTAAAATAATAAAGCTAAAGGAGAATGTAAAATGACGATCAGAACAAGATTTGCGCCATCTCCTACAGGTTATATGCATATCGGTAACCTGAGAACGGCGCTTTATGCTTATCTTGTCGCCAAAAAAGACCCAGAAGGTGTCTTCATCATGCGAATCGAAGATACAGACCAGGGGCGTCTTGTTGAAGGTGCGACAGATATTATTTTTGAGACAATGAAGCAGTGCAAGCTGTTCCATGATGAGGGACCAGATGTTGGCGGTCCTGTAGGACCTTATGTTCAGTCAGAACGTGTAAAGAGTGGTCTCTATATGCATTATGCAAAAGAGTTGATCAAACTTGGCGGTGCACACTATTGCTTCTGTGATGAAGAGATGATCAATGCACAAAGAGAATTGCAGGAGGCTCGCGGGGAATCCTTTAAGTTTGATGATCCTTGTAAGTCTCTTTCTATTGAAGAAGCAGAGGCTAGAGTTGCTGCTGGGGAGCCATTCGTAATCCGTCAGACAATCCCAGAACTTGGTACTACAAGTTTTGATGATGAAGTATTTGATCGTATTACGGTTGATAATGAAACTTTGGATGAGCAGATTCTCATCAAGTCTGATGGTTTCCCAACATATAACTTTGCTAATGTCGTAGATGATCATCTTATGGGTATTACAGATGTTGTGAGAGGTATGGAATATCTTTCTTCTACACCTAAATATAACCTTATTTATAATGCTTTCGGTTGGGATATTCCTAGATATATTCATTGCCCACCGGTCATGAAGGATGAACACAGCAAGCTTTCTAAGAGAAATGGGGATGCTTCCTTCCAAGATCTGGTTGCTAAGGGTTATCTTCCAGAAGCTATCTTGAACTATATTGCTCTTCTTGGGTGGTCTCCAGAAGAAGATAAGGAGATTTTCAGCTTAGAAGAACTTGTACAGGCATTCAATGTTAAGCATATTGGCAAAGTTGGTGCTATCTTCGATCCTGAGAAGTTGAAGTGGATCAATGGTATGTGGTTGAGAGGCATGGATCTGGATGCTTATTATGCACTTGTTAAGCCATATATCGATGAAGCGGTAAAGGGTGACTTTGATGGTAAGAAGATTGCTGCGATCTTGCAACAAAGAGCAGAAACACTCGTAGAGATCCCGGATATGCTTGATTTCTTTGATACTTTCCCAGAATATTCCAATGAGCTTTATCTTAATAAGAAGATGAAGACAACATTGGAGATCTCTTTGGAATCTTTAAAAGCTTGCAGAGACATGCTATCTGATTTCAGTGAAGAAGATTGGAATCAAGAAACACTGCATGCAAGACTTTTGGAACTTCCGAAGAAGTTGGAAAGAAAGAATGGTCAGGTATTGTTCCCACTGCGATTAGCTCTGACAGGTAAGCAGTTCACACCTGGCGGTGCAATTGAGATTGCTGATATCCTTCGCAAGTATGAAACTTTGAGAAGATTGGATCTTTCTATTGCTCAGTTGGAAAAAGAAGTAAATGCATAAGTAAAAGACGTCTGAGTGATCAGGCGTCTTTTCTATAGGAAAATCAGAAAAATGGTATAAAGAAAAAAGACATCCGATGATCGGATGTCTTATCAGGCTGGGATAGAGAGATTCGAACTCCCGAGATGACTGGTTCAGAGCCAGTTGCCTTACCGCTTGGCTATATCCCAAGAACAGTTATTATTATATCGAATTAGAAAATATTTGCAATAGAAAATAAAAAAATAGTTAGGAAAATGTGTGGATTTGTGTTTGTAGCATAATTAAGTGAACAAATAGGTGTGATTTTCTGTTTGTTTTGTGAATTGCATTTACTTTAGACACTTGTATAATTAATATGTCCTGCATATCGTATATGTTTTTGAGTGGCAAAAACGTTTCTACCCGGCGCCTTTACAGCTGGACTACGATTATATGTTTATGTTTACTGCGTTATGAGGATCTGTACGCAGTTTTTTATTTTGGGATATGCGAGGATGAAAATAGGGGGTATATATGTTCGAGAAAGTCTTTAAATTACATGAGAACGGCACAACACTCCGTACAGAGCTTGTTGCTGGTCTTACAACATTCATGACCATGGTCTACATCCTGGCATTGAATCCTTCAATCTTGAGTGCATCTGGTATGGAGGCTGGTGCGGTCTTGACAGCTACTGCTGTTGCTTCTGCGATTGCCTGCTTCTGCATGGCAGCATTCTCTAATAAGCCGTTTGCTTTGTCTGCTGGTCTTGGTTTGAATGCATATTTTGCATATACGATCTGCGGTGAAATGGGATATTCCTGGCAGGCTGCTTTGACTGCTGTTTTGTTTGAGGGTATCATCTTCATCTTCATGTCTTTGACAAATATCCGTGAAGCTATCTTTAATGCGATTCCTAAACCATTGAAGATCGCAGTTTCTGTAGGTATTGGTTTCTTCATCACATTCATCGGTCTGCAGAATGCACATGTTATTGTGGATGGTGCAACACTTGTTTCCTTGTTTTCCTTTAAGGGTGCATTGGCAAATGGTACATTTGTTACAGAAGGTATAACAGTATTGCTTGCATTGATCGGTGTTGTCATTATCTTTACTTTGCTGCATAAGAACGTAAAGGGTTATATGCTTTGGGGTATTTTGATTGTTTGGCTGCTTGGTATCGTATGTGAATTGACAGGTCTTTATGTACCAAATCCTGAGGCTGGTTTCTTCTCTGTTATTCCAGCTAAGATCATTGATATGCCTGCTTCTATGTCTTCTACAATGTTTAAGTTTGATTTCAGTTTCATTACTTCTCATCCGTTGGATTTCTTCGTTATGATGTTCTCCTTCTTGTTCGTTGATATCTTTGATACATTGGGAACAGTTATTGGTTGTGCATCTAAGGCTGAGATGTTGGATGAAGAAGGTAAGCTCCCTGGTATTAAGGGTGTTCTTCTGGCTGATGCTGTAGGTACAACGATCGGTGCATGTCTTGGTACATCTACAATTACAACATTCGTTGAGTCTTCTTCTGGTATTGCAGAAGGTGGTCGTACAGGTCTTGTATCTGTTACAACTGGTGTATTGTTCTTGTTGGCTTTGTTCTTGTCTCCGTTGTTCTTGACGATTCCGTCTTTTGCAACAGCACCAGCTTTGATCGTTGTTGGTTTCTTAATGATGCAGCAGGTTGGTCAGATTGATTGGAACGATATGATTGATGCAATCCCTTGCTTTGTATGTATGACGATGATGGGCTTTGCATATAGCATTTCTGAAGGTATTTCTTTCGGTGTTATTGCTTGGGTCGTTCTTCATTTGGTTGCTGGCAGAACAAAGGAAACATCTATTTTGATGTATGTTCTTGCTATCATCTTTGCTTTGAAGTATTTCTTCATCTAATAGGTAGATCTAGAGCTGTCAGCCAAAAACTGACAGCTTTTTTTGATTTCCTGAATAGTAAGAATAGGATATAATGCAGGAATGAATGGTTTAGAAAAGTTAAATAAATATCTTTCTCAGGAAAAGAATGATCTTATTGAGAAGTGTGTGCAGACAGATGTGATGCAGAGGCTCCGCGGCATTGACATGAATTGTGGGATGAATTACACATCCTATGAGACCTTTGTAAAGATGCATCCATATTCAAGACTGCAGCATAGTATCAATACAGCCTATACCGCAGCACATTTCACCCAAGATCCTAAAGTGATTATTGCAGCATTACTGCATGATATTTCTTCTCCTGTTTTTTCGCATGTCATTGATTTCATGCACAAGGATTATGAAACACAGGAGTCTACAGAATCATTCACAAAGAGGATGATCATGAATGATACAGGTTTGCTACATATACTGGAACAAGCAGGTCTAACTGTTGAAGATGTAGCAGATTATCATCTTTATCCCATTGCAGATAACGATACGCCGAGGTTATCATCAGATCGTCTGGAATATTCTCTATCTAATATGATTAACTATGGTTTTGCTTCTTATGAAGAAGCCAGAGCTTATTTTGAAGATCTTATCGTCACAACAAATGAAGATGGGGAAGAAGAGATTGCATTTCGCTCACTTGCGGAAGCATTGGGGTTTGCCCATAGAGCCTTACAATGTTCTTATGTTTATGCAAGTGATTTTGATCGATATGCCATGGATTATTTGGCTGATATCGTAAGAGACGCATATAATGACGGTGTCATTTCAGAAAGTGATCTGTATACGATGTCTGAGACAGCGTTTATTGCAAAGATGTGCGGAAATGAAGTGATCAAAGGTATGTGGGATCACTTTACGCAATTGTATGCTGTTACGACATGTAAAGCAGGTATACCAGGCAGTAAGGTGATTGCTTGTAAAAAAAGATATATTGATCCTTTGGTAAATGGATTGGGACGTCTGTCAAAATTGGATCAGGATTTTTCAAATGAAATACAAAAGTGGATGAAAACTTCATTTACACATGCTGTTATTAACAAGTAGGAGGAAATATGGAAAAGAAAGAAATCGTCATCGCAAGTACAAATCAAGGTAAGATCAGAGAATTTAAAGAGATGCTGGAACCGGAAGGTTATGTTGTAAAGAGTTTGGCTGATATATGTGATATGCCGGAAATTCCAGAGACAGGTAAAACATTTGAGGAAAATGCTGTCATCAAGGCACAAGCTGTAACAGACCATTGCGGTATTATGGCTATTGCGGATGATTCTGGACTTTCTATTGATGCCTTTAATGGCGAACCAGGTATTTATAGTGCTAGATATCTAGGTCATGATACATCTTATGAATATAAGAATCGTGTGATCTTAGAAAGAATGTCTGGAAAGACACAGCGTGATTGTCATTATACATGCGCCATTGCCGTAACAAGACCAAATTCCGATCCAGTTGTTTTTAGTGAGATCTGTGCATGTGAGATCGCAGATGCTCCAAAGGGAAAGAATGGATTCGGATATGATCCGATCGTTTATTATCCACCACTTGGCAAGACGATGGCAGAAATGACAAAAGATGAGAAAAATGCGATATCCCATCGCGGTAAAGCTCTGCGCAAGTTTGAGGCATGGCTCAATGAGCAAGATTAAGACGATATTGTTTTCATGTGCATGCTTTCTACTGTCTTGGGTCGTGATCTTAACAACAGTGGATATATGTTCCTTTGATCGTTCCTTTTATGAGAAAGAGTATACGGAAGCACATACGGCACAAGATATCGGCATGTCACAGGAGGATCTTATGCTAAGCACAGATGCACTGTTGGACTATCTCAAAGATGAACGGAATGATATCGTTGTGGAAGCAGATATCCTTGGGAATCATCGAGAAGTCTTTAACGAGCGTGAAACAGAGCATATGGTAGATGTGAAGGAGCTGTATCAAAATGCTGTTATGATTAGAAACTATATGGCTTTTTGCGGTGTTGCGTTTTTGATGTTTGGCATTTTGCTGGCAAAGAAGGAAACTTTGCAATATTGTCGAAATGGATTTAAGTATGGGGTAAGCCTTACACTTTTATTTGTAGCAATGGCAGCATTCTATGCTGTATTGGATTTTACGAATTTTTGGTTCAATTTTCATCGCTTGTTTTTTCATAACGATCTTTGGATATTGGATCCGAATACTTCTATTATGATCAACATGTTTCCAGAGAATTTCTTTGGAGACTTGGTCATGAAGATTATTATGATAACTGCAGGTATATTGGCAGCTTGTGCAGTTCTTTTATATCTACCAAGGAGAAAAAATGCTTAATATTGTTTTATATGAACCAGAGATCCCGGCAAATACGGGAAATATCATGCGTACATGCATGGCCTTTAATATGCGTTTGCATTTGATCGAACCGTTAGGTTTTAAGCTTGAGGATAAGTATTTAAAAAGAGCAGGGATGGACTATATTCTTCAGACGGATTATACTGTTTATAAAAATTGGGATGAATTCTTGAATAAGAATTCTGGCAGTATGTATTTCATTACACGTTATGGTAATAAGAGACCAACTGATTTTAACTATAGAAAAGATTGGGAAGCTGGTCGTGAGATCTATCTTGTATTTGGTAAAGAAAGTACAGGTATTGCAAAGTATATCTTGCAGAAAAATTTAGATCGCTGCATACGTATTCCAATGGTGCCAAATGCTCGCAGTTTGAATCTTTCTAACTGTGTGGCATTGACTGCTTTCACAGTCTTAGTACAACTTGGATATCCAAATCTATCTCGTACAGAAGTTCAGAAGGGTGAAGATTTCTTACGTAACTATCATGGCGAAGATTGACTTTTTGGGCATAGAAATGGACATGGATATTTCGTTAGCTATAATGAAGACAAAGGAGATGGTGATATGTTGGAATCTTTAAGTGATTATCTTTCACTACTTACATTATTCCTTATCTCGGGTCTTGGTATCTGGTTGTTTATTGCTGTCTCGAATAAACATCATATCCTCAATTCTAAAAAAAGAGAGGAAGCGTATTATGCATTTCTCGAAGAGTCAGAAGATGATGGCGAGAATGACAGCAATGACGACATTTATATCGAGTGAAGATCAGGGAGTTCTTTTATGTTTTTTGAAACCATCAAAACAGCTGGAAAACCAGCAACAGCTGGACCATGTTCACCAGGTCTTTTGGCAGGAGATTTTCTAGCTGTATCAGCACAGCTGCCAATTGATCCGGATACAGGTTCTTTATGCAGTGATGATATAAGCGAGCAGATGAAACAATGTCTTAGAAATGTATTTGCTATATTGCAAGAGCATGGACTTTCTATGCGGCATATCATGAATGTACATATGTATCTAACAAATATGGAAGATGCTGAACAGGTGTATGCTATCTACGCGCAAGCATTTGAAGGAGCTTATCCAGCATTATCCTGCATTGGGGTAAATTCTTTGATGAAAGGGGCAAAGGTGCAGTTAGAGGCATTTGCTATAGATACACGTGCTTTAGAGATCTTGTGTGCTGGTCAGGAACACGGATCTTGTGAAGGTTGTGGAGGATGTTAACATGAAACTTCCTGAGATCATATACTATGATACAGATAAGGAAGTAACCGTGACGATCGATGAAGACGGTCATCATGGTTTTTTTTGCGGTGTGCCGGAGGCATATCTGCACCAATTGTGCTTGATGTACGGCAGTACGCTGGAAGGGAGAACACAGGCATTTAAAGAGTTGACCCATTCTGTCCAAAAGGCAGGCTGTTTGATCTCAGAAAGTAATGGAATCATATATTTTCCTACTTTATCCGCAAAAGATCCTGCCTGTGTATGGTTGAATGCAAAGACGATATACTCTGTGAAAGCGATCGATATGCATCATTCACTTGTTAATTTTTTTAAGGGGAATAAAATAGAGCTTGCGATCAATGTGAGAACTGTCAAGAAACAAATATTGCGATGTGAACAGTTTGAAGAAGCTATGCACCAGCTGGTGATGGATCGCCAATAGAAATAGAGGGGTAAACATATACTATGACTGCAGCTGCAACAAAGAAGATGCATTTCGGCAAGAAGGATATTCGTTATTTATTTTTTATTATCCTTTCCGCATTGTTGTACTCATTTACCATGAATTCATTTATTCAATCAGGTAATCTCTTTCCAGGGGGTTTTGCTGGTGTAAGCCGGCTACTATCTCTTGTCTCAGAGAAATATTTACACTTTCCAATCTCATTCAGTATCTTTTATTTTGGTTTGAATACAGCTGTGACTTTATTTGTGTTTAACAAGATCGGTCATAAATTTATTACCTATTCAGTATTGTGGTATACTTTGACATCTGTATTTACATCTGTCATTTCTGTTCCTGTTATCACACATGAACCTTTGTTGATAGCAGTGTTCGGCGGTTTATTGAACGGTATTGCAATCGGTATTGCATTACGTAATAATGCAAGTTCTGGTGGTACGGATTTCTTAGCCATCTATATGTCAATGAAGACAAATCAGTCTAGTTGGAATACGATGCTTATCGTTAATGGTGTGATCTTGATGATCGCTGGTTGCTTATTTGGATGGAATGCTGCTTTATATTCAATCATCTTTCAATTTGTATCTACACAGGTTGTAAACGAAATGCATTCTCGATTTAAATTGTCGAATGTACAGATCGTCACGAATATGCCAGATGAAGTATGTGCCGCTATTTTTGGTATTGTACGTCATGGTGTTACAAAGTTTGCATGTGAGGGTGGTTATACAAGTGAAAAACACTGGTTGTTGATGACAACTGTGAATACATATCAGTTGAAAGAAGTAACAGATGTTGTTAAGAAAGTGGATCCGCATGCTTTTATTGAGATCTTTGCGGCTGAAAAAATTATTGGAAATTACTATCAGAAACCTCTAGAGTGAACGTACTCTTTAGGTTTCTTTTTCTATTGCCTTAATTGACTAAGAGTGGTTTTAGTTGTTATGTTTTGTTAGATCAGAATCCAAATATGTGATGATTCCTGAGTTTTCCCATATACATGTCCTGGATATGTGTTTTATAAAATCTCAGAAGTTGCCCACCAGCTGATCATAGGAATTTGTGCCGGCCACTTTTAATCATCTTTGCTTTCCACAGCAAGGAAATGAATTAGGGCGAGTCAGTTTGATTTTGGCGTTCGTTTAACAAATTCAATAGCCTCTCTCAAATGACGCTCTTTTTGGGAATCAGTCAGTTTAGAAAGAAATTCTTTCGTATTCATTTCGGTCACCTCACACCAATATGATACATTTTCAGGGTGAAATTCATTGTACACAGCAAGGTACACTAAGCACAAAATACTAAAATTACTTAATTAAGCTTTTCTAATTTCATTGACGAATGAAAATCTGGATTTAAAATAGATTTGAAAGCAATTCAAAAGGAGGTGGTTCTTCATGCATGACGACCCTGGCTGTATACAATGTCACATTAATAAGAAGAATCATCTAGAGAGGGAATTGCAATGTATAATATTGATGAAAAAGATATCGAACAATTCAGAAGTCTTCTGAAAGAGAAGAAGTATGCAACACTTCGTGGCTTAGCACGGGATATGAACGTGATTGACGTTGCTCAGATTATGGAATCTATGGAAGATGAAGATATGCTGAAGATGTTCCGTTTGTTTCCAAAAGAACTTGCAGCTGATGTGTTTGCAGAGCTGGAAGATGACTCACAGCAGTATATTATTACTCAGTTGTCTGAGAAAGAAGCTGGTGTTGTTATTGATAATTTGTATGCGGATGATGCTGCGGATCTTTTAGAGGAGATGCCGGCCAATGTTGTTAAGAAATTGTTGGTGAATGCACTACCTGAAACACGTAAAGATATTAACCATTTGCTGCAATATAAAGAAGATACTGCTGGTTCAATCATGACTGTCGAATTTGTCGACTTGAAAGAAGATATGACAGTGATGGAGGCAATCAGACGTATTCAGAAGATCGGTACAGATTCAGAAACGATCGACACATGCTATGTATTAAATCCAAAGAGATTGTTGCTGGGAACGGTTCCGATTCGTGCTTTGTTGTTAAATTCAGCTGATGCATTGATCAAAGATCTGATGCAGGAAGATCCAATTGCTTGTTTTACAAATACAGACCAGGAAGAAGTTGCACACTTGTTCCAAAAGTATGACTTTACAGCTATGCCTGTTGTTGATAAAGAAAATCGTATGGTCGGTATCATTACGGTCGACGATGTCATGGATATTATTCAGGAAGAAGCAACTGAGGATATCGATAAGATGGCTGGTATCCTTCCTTCTGATAAGCCATATCTAAAAACAGGTGTCATTGCTACATGGAAAAAACGTATTCCATGGCTGCTGCTATTGATGATCTCTGCTACTTTTACAGGCAGGATCATTACAAGTTTTGAGTCTGCTTTAAGTAAGTTTGTTGTATTGACTGCTTATATTCCAATGTTGATGGATACAGGTGGTAATGCAGGTTCTCAGGCTTCTACAGAGGTCGTACGTGCGATCTCACTTGGTGAAGCAAGAGGTAAGGACTTCATTCGTATCATCTGGAAGGAAATGCGTGTAGGTCTGTTGTGTGGTATTACCCTGGCAGGTGCAAATTTCTTGAAGTGTGTATTCTTGGATGGTCTATCACCAAGAATTGCTGCAGTTGTATGTATTACGATCATCTGTGCAGTATTCATTGCTAAATTTGCGGCATCTTCTCTTGTTTTGCTGATATCCAAGTTAAAGCTTGATCCAGCAGTCGTGGCATCACCGATGTTGACAACGATCATTGATGCGGTATCATTGCTGATCTACTTTACGATTGCTACACATTTACTGCAGTTATAAAACACGAGGACAATAGATCCTCGTGTTTTTGATTTGGGTCTATCAAATAGATGTACTTTGACAGGATGGATAAAAGAATAAAAAAAGATGTCTTGGTTACGGAATGAAAAAGAGAGAACAGCAAAAATAGCTTAGCACAACGGTACTAAGGCATAAAACAGGAGTTCCTTATCATTCATCTTGAAAGCAATTAAAGAGTCAGATGAACTGCCGCATATCAGTAGAAGTGATTACTATAATTGGATGGACCACTCCGACAAAGATTGGAAGTATGATGAATGAACTTATGAATTAAATTATAGCTGTATTCTATGAACCTAAAGCAAGATACGGCTATAGAAGAATGACATTGACTCTACTGAAAGAGGATTTTAAAGTAAACCATAAAACTGTGCAGCGTTTAATGAACAAGATGGGTCTAGTAGGTGTAACACCTAGAGCTAAATATAAGTCCTATAAAGGCGATATGAATGGCATAGTAAAGAATCTATTATTAGATAAAGTGGTAGATGAGAAGAAAAATCAGTCATATTACTTGCGTAATTTCAGTACAACAGCAGTAGATCAGAAATGGACAACATATGTATCTGAATTTGTATAGCTGCAGGTAAGGTATAGCTATCGTCAATCTTAGATATGTATACATATGAGATTATATCTTTTAGCTTATCTACACGACTTGATTTCGCTCAAACTATTGAAATGCTGGATAAAGCATTTGCTAAGCATCTTCATCTTGAAGGGCTTATTTTCCATTCTAATCAAGGATGGCAGTATCAAATACTTGCATATCATAAGAAGTTGAAAGAGTGAAATGTTCTATGGTCATGAATCAGAAGTTTACGACAGCTGATCAGCTTATGGAAGCTATAGCGGAATAGATTGAAGTATTACAAGACACAAAGCATACAAACCAGATTAAAAGGCTTAACTCCTAGCCTGGCGAGAAATCAAGCCTTACAATCTGCTTAAACTTTTGTTCTAAATTTGGGGCACTACATGTTTGTGCTCTTGTGAAAGATATGATTTAGAGGATCTCCATGCCGATGGCATGCTGTACTTTAGTAACCTTTTCTTCTGCAATACGGTTTGCTTTTTTAGCACCTTCGCGCAATGTTTTTTCCAAAATATCAGAATTGATCACTTCGTTGTACTTAGCCTGGATCTCTTCCAGTTTTGCACATACGCAATCAGCTACAGCACGTTTGAAATCACCATATCCTTTTCCAGTGAATTCTTGTTCAATGTCTTCGAAAGGACGATCATTGCTCAAAGAGGAGAGGATCTGCATCAAATTCGCAATACCTGGCTGGTTTTCTGGGTCATAGTGAACAACACCAATGCTGTCTGTGACAGCACTCATGATTTTCTTTCTTGCCTTCTTGACATCATCGAGAAGGTAGATGCATCCTTTTTCATTGTTCTCAGACTTAGACATCTTCTTAGAAGGGTCATTAAGGGACATGATACGTGCACCAACCTTTGCAATAACAGGTTCTGGTACAGTGAATAATTCACCATAACGATTGTTCATTCTTTCAGCGATATCACGGGCTAATTCGACATGCTGTTTCTGATCATCACCAACTGGTACATAATCTGCATCATACAGCAGGATATCTGCTGCCATGAGAGAAGGATATGTATATAGACCGCCAGAGAGGTTTTTCTCACCCTTTGCCATTTTATCTTTAAACTGTGTCATACGATTCAACTCACCCATATATGTATGACAACACAGGATATAACCAAGCTGTGCATGTGCTTTTACATCTGTTTGCAAAAAGATATTTGCTTTAGCAGGATCAAGACCACATGCTAAATACAAAGATACACAGTCTTTAAGGTTCTTCTGCAGAACTTCTGGATCTTGCGGGACTGTGATGCAGTGCAGGTTGGCAATGAATGCGAACATTTCGTATTCATCCTGGTACTCAACGAAATGCTTCAAAGCACCAATGTAGCTTCCTAGATGAAGCTGACCTGTTGGCTTAATGCCGGACAACATTCTTTTTTTCATTTTGCTATTCCTCCAAATAAAAAAGTCTCTTCTTATGAAGGGACGCAAGAGACATGCGCGGTACCACCCGACTTACCTGTCAATAGACAGATCGCTTTATGGTTTAACGGACCACCCGTGCAATCATGATTGCAATTGCTCCCAAGCTCCAATAGCAGTGCATTTCCTGTACAGCTCTCACCAAACGCTGTCTCTCTTTACAGTCTTGTGCGTGCTTGCACTTGTTCTCAGCGTCTTCATTAAATCACAAGCTTTTCTCTATTTCAACATATTTATAATGAAACTCGGTTTAGCAAAAAAGAGGTGGAGGATCCTGTTTTCGACCTGTTGTTTCAGTGTTTGATAGACTATTTACAAGGGTATGTGCTGTCACACTACTGTTCTATACATCCTTTCCTTTTTTAACAATCATATTGTAGTTTCATGGGTATCACATGCTATAATTACAAATAGGAGAACAAGCAGATGATAGTGATTTATACGTCACCGGGTTGTGCCAGCTGTCGTAAGGTCAAGCAGTGGCTCAAAGACCGGGAAATTCCTTACATTGAAAAAAATATTTTTAAGACACTGTTAAATGACAATGAAATCAAGCATTTGTTGATGCGAAGTGAAAACGGCAGTGATGACATCGTTTCCAAACGTTCTAAAGTCATTCAGGAGAGTAAGGTCGATATTGATTCTATGACTACGGATGAGCTCGTCCACTTTATCAAACAAAATCCAAGTGTACTGAAGAGACCCATCATCATTTCAGAAAAATCTTTCCAAGTTGGATATGATGAAGATGAGATCAGTGTATTTGTGCCGCGTGAATTGCGTCAGATTGCAGCCAACAGTTGTAATCTGGATTGTCCAAATTTTAAAGTATGCGGCAGGGTCCATGATGAAAAGGAGTGTGAAAAGAGGCCGTAATGGCTTCTTTTGTTATAAGTAGATATGAAAAAAGTTTTAGTAGGTCTCTCTGGAGGCGTTGATAGTGCGGTAGCAGCCTTTCTTCTGAAAGAACAAGGTTATGATGTGACTTGTGCATTTATGCGTAATTGGGATAGTGCTGCAAATGATGATGTAGAAGGAAATCCTACGTTGGATGATGATATCTGTCCGCAGGAATCGGATTACAATGATGCAAAAGATGTGGCTAAGGCATTGGGACTGCCTTTGCTGAGAATCGATTTTATCCAAGAATATTGGGATGATGTGTTTGCAACTTTCTTGGAAGAATACAAGAAGGGCAGAACACCGAATCCAGATATTTTATGCAACCGGTATATCAAATTTGATAGTTTCGTCAAGTTTGCTAGATCAAAGGGGTTTGATACTTTAGCAACAGGCCATTATGCAAAAATGGTAATGGAGAATGGACATCAAGTCATTGCGAAGGCAGATGATCGCAATAAAGATCAGTCATATTTCTTGGCAGAAGTAGATCGTTCTGTATTTGATCATGTTATGTTCCCATTAGGAGAGATTGATAAGCCGGAAGTGCGTAAGATTGCTGAAGAACTTCATTTGTCTATTTCAAAGAAGAAAGATAGCACGGGGATCTGTTTTATCGGCGAACGTCATTTCCGTGAGTTCTTAAGTAATTATTTGCCTATGAAGCCAGGTAAGATCATCAATATTGCCGATCATGAAGAAGTAGGTACGCACCAGGGAGTTCTCTACTATACAGTTGGGCAGCGTAAGGGATTGGATATCGGTGGTATTGGTCCTTTCTATGTTGTTGGTAAGGATGTTGAGAAGAATAAGCTGTATGTTACAGATGAGGAACATCAGGATTGGTTGTATTCAGATGCATGTCTTGTCAGTGGTGTGAACGTAACAGCAGACCGTACGCTACCGATGGATTGTTCTGCTAAGTTTAGATATCGTCAGGCAGATAATAATGTCCGTGTTGAATGGATGGAAGATGGAATGCTCTATGTTACATATCCACAAACGATCCGCAGCGTGACACCTGGTCAGGAGGCTGTCTTCTATGATGGTGATGTGATGATTATGGGTGGGAAGATAGAAAAGGTATTCCGTCATGGTAAGGATCTGATGGAGGCTGTGAAGCAGGAAGCGGAAGGATAAGGAATGGATGAAACTTTAACAAAACTGACAGGTAAACCAGTTCGTGTGATATTTCATAGTGAAGATAGTTTTTTTACCGTGATGCTTTTTCACTTGCTGAATGGCGGGGACAAAACGATCACAGTGACAGGTACTTTCGCAGATATTGAAATAGATACGGTCTACAATGTTTATGGACAATATGTTGAACATCCTCGTTATGGCGTACAATTTCATTCAGAAAGTTATGAAAGACCAAAGCCGACAGATAAAGAAAGCATTGTCCGCTTCTTTTCTGGTATTCGTTTTCCTGGTGTAGGTAAGAAAGCAGCAGAAGTGATCTATGAAGAGTTAGGCGCTGATTGTGTTTCTAAGATCAAAGAGAATCCTGCGATCGTAGATAGCATTTCATTATCTCCTAAGCAAATCGAGAGTGTGAAGGCTGGTGTGGCTGAACTGGATGATGGTATGGATCAGCTTGTAAATTTTTTGCAAATTCATGGTATTAGTATGCGTTCATTGTCTGCTTTGAGCAGGACATATGGAAATGAGGCATTGGCTAAATTGAAGGAAGATCCCTACCGCGTGATTGATGAGTGTGAAGGTTTTGGCTTTCAAACAGCGGATAAGATCGCTATGAATCTTGGATTCGAACCGGATGATCCGCGCCGGTTAAAAGCTTTTCTTGCTGCCTTGGTAATAGACTGTTGTGTACGTTCTGGTGATAGTTATGCCAATATAAATGCACTGCGGGATGAATATGCATGCAGACTAAAAAGATTTCAAGCAACTTTTGATGAAATGCTTTATCAAAATATAATGGACCGAAAGCTTGTGCAGGAAGATGATCGTATATATCCAGTTACACAGTATGATGCGGAGGAAGTGATTGCTTCACGTCTTTCTACGTTTCCAGAAACAACATTTATGCCACCGGAGGAATCTATATTGGATGCACATCTTTGCAATGTAGAACATGCTTTCGGTATTACGTATGATGAAACGCAGAGAGAGGCATTGGATACGTTTTTCCGTTATCCGATCAGTATCGTTACAGGTGGTCCTGGTACTGGCAAAACAACAATCGTAAGGGCAATGATTGCACTTTTTCGTGTGTTATATCCTACTTGCTCAGTTCAATGTGCTGCACCTACTGGAAGAGCAGCAAAGCGGGTAGCGGAGTTGACGGGGGCTCCTGCATCTACGATCCATTCTTTATTGCAATGGGATATGGAAGCAAATGTTTTTGGTCGTAATGAAGAGAATCCTTTGACAGATGACCTATTGATCGTAGATGAGTTCTCTATGGTAGACAGCTGGTTGTTTGCAAACCTTTTGAAAGCTTGCAGCAGGGTCAAGAAGATCTGTCTGATCGGAGATGAAGATCAGCTCCCAAGTGTAGGACCTGGCAGTGTATTACGTGATCTTATTGCTTCTAGAAGCATACCGTTGATCAGGCTGCAGAATATCTATCGTCAAAAAGATGGTTCTGATGTCATCACCTTAGCACATGGTATTCGTGCAGGTAAAACAGATTTAGACAGTTTACTAACAGATGCTGCATTTGATGAATGCCCTGAAGGAGAGATCAAGAATAAGATTTTGAATTATGTACAGGATGCGATTCACAAGAACTATACGATAAATGATATTCAAGTATTATCACCTATGTATAAAGGTGCGTGTGGCATCGATACTTTAAATAATGCTCTGCAGCAATTATTTAATCCCCCATCCAAAATGAAGAAACAGGTAACATTCAGCTATTTGACATTTCGTGAAGGAGATAAGATCCTGCAGTTGAAGAATCAACCAGATGATAATGTATTTAATGGTGATATCGGTATTTTGGAAGAAATAGAAGATGCTTGTGATCGTGAAGATCATAAGCAGGCATTAATCGTAAATTTTCAGGGAACATATGTTGAGTATACGTCGGATAATTGGCAGAATATCACGTTAGCTTACTGTATTAGTGTACATAAGGCACAGGGTTCTGAGTATCCGATCGTCATTATGCCTTTTTCACGTGCACATTCATGCATGATGCAGCGTAAGTTGATCTATACAGCTGTAACAAGAGCAAGGAAGTCTTTGATCATGGTCGGCAGTAAAGAAGTATTTTTGCGTGGTGTTGCAGCAAATGAGAAACATGAGAGATGCACAACATTGGTGTCAAGGATCAATAAATTTTTTTCACAAAGGATCTCAGATGTATTTCTGAACTAGGTATGTAAATTGGCAGTTTTCATTCTTACTTCAGTATGCTAGACTATTTAAGAAATCGAAATATGAGGGTAAGTAGAGGATAGATATCTTCAATAGAGAGAAGACGGTCGGTGCAAGTCTTTAAGAATGTATTCTTGAAGCTGCCTTGTATGAGCGCTTAATCAGCGACGTAAGTCTGCGTTAGAGACAAATCAATTAAGGTGCGTATCTCAAGGATGCGAATCAGGATGGTACCGCGTGCAAACGTTCCTGGAAGATGGAACGTTTTTATATTTTATTGGAGGTAAATAGTAATGGCACAGAAACAACTTTCAGGCAGTGAAGTCAGAAGAATGTTTCTTGATTTCTTCAAGTCCAAGGGCTGTATGGTAGAACCAGGTGCGAGCCTTGTTCCACATGATGACCCTACACTTTTGTGGATCAATGCTGGTGTATCTGCATTGAAGAAGTACTTTGATGGAACTGAGAAACCTGCCTGCAACAGAATCTGTAATGCGCAGAAGTCAATTCGTACAAATGATATTGAGAATGTTGGTAAGACAGCACGTCACCATACATTTTTTGAAATGCTTGGTAATTTCTCTATTGGCGATTACTTCAAGAAAGAAGCAATTCCGTGGGCATGGGAATTTTTGACAAGTCCAGAATGGATCGGTTTTGATCCTGAAAGGTTGTATGTCACAGTATATCCAGATGATACAGAGGCATATGATCTTTGGGTCAAGGCAGGTATGATCGAGAGTCATATCCGCAAAACTGACGATAACTTCTGGGAGATTGGCAGAGGGCCAGGTGGTCCAGATACAGAATTGTACTATGACCGTGGAGAAAAGTATGATCCAGAGCATATTGGTGAAAAGTTGTTCTTCGAAGATATTGAGAATGATCGGTATATCGAAGTTTGGAATATCGTTTTCTCTCAGTATGACTGCCGTCCAGGTGAAATGCCGCGCAGTGAGTACAAGGAGTTGCCGCAGAAGAACATCGATACAGGTATGGGTCTAGAAAGACTTGTTGCTTTGATCCAGGATGGTGAGACAAACTTTGATACAGATCTCTTCCTTCCTATCATTCATGCAGCAGAGCAGTATGCAAAGCATCCATATAGTGATTCAGCATATAAGATGGCATACCGTGTAATTGCCGATCATATCCGTACTGTTACATTTGCTGTTGCGGATGGAGCTATGTTCTCTAATGAAGGCCGTGGCTATGTTTTGAGAAGAGTATTGAGAAGAGCAATCCGTTATGGTATCAAACTCGGTATCGATGGTGCTTTCATGTACAAGCTTGTACAGGTCGTGGCAGATAATATGCATGATTATTATCCATATCTACAGGAAAAGGTCAGCTTGATCGAGCGTTTGGTCAAGCAGGAAGAAGAATCTTTCCATAAGACATTGGCAAATGGTGAAGATCTTTTGAACAAAGCATTGGCAGAGCATTCCGATACAAAGACATTGCCGGGTGATGTTGTCTTCCGTCTTTATGATACATACGGCTATCCAAGAGAACTCACAACTGAGATCGCTGAGGAAGAAGGCTATAAGGTGGATGATGAAGGCTTTGAAAAAGAAATGGCTGCACAGAAGCAGCGCGCACGTGAGGCAAGAGGTAATCAGCAGTCCATGCATGGCCAGTCCAAAGATCTGATGGATTTTACAAAAGAATCTGTTTTCACAGGCTATACAGATACATCATGTCATGCAGAGGTCATTGGTCTTTTCAAAGATGGCGTTAAAGTCGATGAATTGGCAGAAAGCGGTGACGTTATCTTGTCAAAGACATGTTTCTATGCTGAAAGCGGTGGTCAGTGTGCGGATACAGGTGAATTGCACAATGATGCATTCCATGCAGATGTAACAGATGTACAGAAGGCACCTCACAAGCAACCATTGCATCATTTGGAGAACATTCAGGGTACATTGCATGTTGGTGATATTGTAGATGGTGCTTATAACTATGACGATAGACAAAAGACACGTGCTAACCATTCTTCCTTGCATTTGCTGCAGGCAGCTTTGAAAAAAGTGTTGGGTGATCATGTTGCACAGGCTGGTTCTTATAACTGTCCTGAATATGGAAGATTCGACTTTACACATTTTGAAAAGCCGACGGCTGCACAGTTGATGGAAGTTGAACGTCTTGTTAATGAACAGATCAACGGCAATCATCCAGTTACAACAGAAGTTTTGTCTATTGAAGACGCAAAGAAAACAGGTGCTACTGCTTTGTTTGATGAAAAGTATGGCGATACAGTACGAGTTGTTTCCATGGGTGATTTCTCTAAGGAATTCTGTGGTGGTACACATGCTGCAAATACAGCAGATCTTGGAGTATTCCGTATTGTTTCAGAAGAATCTGTAGGTTCTGGTATCAGACGTATCACATGTGAAACAAAGATGAAGGCCTATGATGCATTCAAGGCAGAAGAGAATTACTTAAATGAAACAGCTGCTATGCTTAAGATGAAGAACTGGGAAGGTCTTCAGGAAAGAATTGAGAAGCTGTTGGAAGAAAATAGTGAATTGCGTAAGGAAGTAGCAGACGCAAAGAATAAGGCAATGATGGCAGATGCGGATGCACAGGTCGCAAAGGCAGAAGAGATCAATGGTCTTCATGTCTTGATCATGTGCTTGAAGGATTTTGATTCATCTGCAATGAAGGCATATGCTGAAACATTGCGCAACAAGATGGAAGATGGTCTTGTATTCTTGGCAAATGCATCTAATGGCAAGGTCGTATTTGTTGCGGCTGCATCTAAGGCTGCTATTGCAAAGGGTATCAAGGCAGGTGATCTTGTTAAGGCTGCTGCACAGTTGTGCGGAGGCAACGGCGGCGGTAGACCAGATATGGCACAGGCTGGTGGTAAGGATACATCTCATATTGAAGAAAGCCTTGCTGCAGTACGTGCAAAGATTGCTGCATAAGCATAGAAAGAGAAAAGGGCGGATCGTTTATGATCTGCTTTTTTTTTTTTTTTTTGAAAAAATGAAACAAACTATAAAAATGTAAATAAAAAAGTCATATTTTTTCAGTAAAAAGTATTGTGCTTACAAATGATCCGGATTATTATCATGTCATAAAATAAATTCAGTTATGAAGAACAAGTAAGATTCTGGAAAGTTTATAGAGAGGATGCGGTTGGTGAAAGCATCTGATGGAACAGTATCCGAAATCATCTTCTAGAAGCGACCTGAAAGTAAGTAAGGAAGTCGGGGTAAAGCCACGTTATCGGTGAGACGCATTACTAGATGCGATAGAGCCAGTATTTTACTGGGAATTAAGGTGGTACCACGGTTTAGTCGATCGTCCTTTGTAAGGACGATCTTTTTGTTATATAAGGAGAAAGACTATGAAATTATCGAAAAAGTATCTTCTGATGGTGAGCTTGATGCTCTTCTCCCTGTTCTTTGGGGCAGGCAATCTAATCTTTCCGCCATTCCTTGGACAGAATGCGGGATCAAACATGTTTCCAGCTTTAGCTGGTTTCTTATTCACGGCTGTACTTCTTCCGGTATGTGGTGTCATTGCTATTTCTCGTTTCGGTGGACTTGAGACATTGGCTCGCAAGGTTAGTCCGTTGTTTGCTGTAATCTTTACATTTACGATCTATCTCTCGATTGGTCCAGGTCTTGGCATTCCGCGTGCTGCATCTGTTCCATTCGAGATGGCTATCATGCCATATCTACCAGAAGGTGTATCTTCTACCTTCTTCATGATCTTGTATTCTGCTGTATTCTTCCTGCTAGCTGCAGCTTTGGCAATGAATCCTAATAAATTAGTAGAACGTTTCGGCAAGATCCTGACGCCGACATTGCTAACACTGATTGTTGTATTGTTTGTAGGTTTTACAGTAAAGGGCAACAGTAGTGTTGCTGCTCCACAAGGAGCCTATGCAACAGAACCTGCTGTAGTTGGTTTCTTAGAGGGTTATAACACTATGGATGCTATTGCTTCCTTGAACTTTGGTTTTGTGATTAGTGCTGCGATCATGCAGTTAGGCATCACTGAAAAGAAGAGCATGTTGAAAGAAACACTTCGTGCTGGTATCATCGCTGGTTCTTTACTTACACTTGTTTACTTGGCTTTGGCTTTGCTTGGTATGCGTACTTCTAGTATGTACACAATCCAGGACAATGGTGCTTGGGTTCTTCGCTGCATCGTTCGTGATGTCTTTGGTGAAGCAGGTGCGATCTTGCTGGCTGCTATCTTCACATTGGCTTGCCTTACAACATGCGTTGGTCTTATCACATCTATCTCTGAATTCTTTGCTTCTCGCTTGAAGTTCATGACATACAAACTGTCTGTAGTTTTGATCGCTTTGTTCTCCTTTGTTGTATGCAACCAGGGGCTGAATACAATCTTAAGTATCTCTGTTCCAGTTTTGAATGTCATCTATCCGATCGCAATCGTTCTAATCGTATTCGGTCTCTTTGATAAGTGGGTCGGCAGGATTCGTTTCGCATACCCTGCCTGTGTTGCTGTTACAGGTGTTGTAAGTCTTGTATATGTACTTGGTACAATGCATATCGATCTTGGATTTGTATCTGCTTTGTTCCATAAACTTCCGTTATATGCAAGCGGCTTAGGTTGGGTTGCGGCAGTTGTTGTAGTTCTTGCTGTATGCGGTGTCGTAGAAATGATGTTGAGAGCAAAAGAAACACCAACAGTTGCTGCAGAATAGTGAAAAGGTTAAGCATCTCTTTCCATGAGGTGCTTTTCATTTTTTGGAATTTGACTTAAAATAGCAATAAGGAGGATCGTTATGAATAAACACAATAATCCAGAATTGACAGAAACTGTTAGTTTTAATGCTGAAGAGATCCGTCGTGCCAATATCAGAGATATATTGAAACATGTAGAAAAGGCTTTGAATGAGAGAGGTTACAATGCGATCAATCAGCTTGCCGGATATCTGATTTCCAATGATCCCGCATATATTTCCAGCCATAATAATGCTAGAAGCATTATTCAATCGGTGGAACGTCACGAGATCATTGAAGAACTCGTGAGATTTTATTTAGAGGAGCATAAATGAGATATCTCGGACTTGACCTCGGCAGTGTAACTTGCGGGGTCTCTTTAAGTATGACCGGTATGATCGCGGAGACATATTGTACTGTCCGCTTTAAACCGGATGATTATGATACATGTCTTGATCGTGTATTGGAGATTGTGACAAAGGAGAAGCCAGATATGATCGTACTTGGCTTGCCTTTGCATATGAATGGCGACCTTGGTGAAAGAGGCGAAATCTGCATGGAATTTGGAAAAGTGCTGGAAGCCGAATCTGGTATTCAGGTCGTCATGCGTGATGAACGTTTGACAACAGTTGCAGCAGAACAGATACTGCTGGAAGCAGATGTATCGCGTAAGAAAAGAAAGAAAGTCATCGATCAGATGGCTGCTGTTCAGATCCTGCAGGGATACTTGGACGCACAATAAGGAGAAATGATTATGAATGAAACAAACAAGATGACATTGACAGACGATAGTGGTAGAGATCGTGAAGGTGAGATCCTTTTGACATTTGACAATCCAGAAGGCAAACACTTTGTTCTTTTTACAGATCCAGAACAGCCTGAGAGTGGTGTATATGCATATACATATGATGAAGACGGCAATATGGAAGCTGTAACAGATGAGAACGAATTGTCTATGTGTGAAGAAGTTTTAGGTGCATTCCAGAATGAAGAGGACGGCGAAGATGGCGAGTAAGCCTGAGAATAAACCAGTTGAGTTTGAAGATGATCTGGATCATCCGCGCAAAAAGAAACACTCTGTTCTGCAGATCGTTGTCTTGATCTTGATCATCATTATGTTTTGTTATCTTGGTTTTGAAGCATGGTATATCAGTTCCTGCTTTAAGCCTATGTCAGATAAAAGTGAATCTGTTGTCTTTACAGTAGAAGAAGGTTCTTCTCTAGAAGAAGTCAGTTATGATCTTCAGGATGCAGGTTTAATCAAGTCTGGTAAGATCGGTTATTACTATGCGAAATTTGAGGGTTTGACAGATATCAAGGCCGGTGGCTTTGCCTTAGATAAGAACTGGTCTATGAAACAGTTGTATGGTACTTTGGTGGATCCAGATGCATCAAATGCAGATAACCTATCTGTTTCGATCATTCCTGGAGATTGGACAAAACATGCAGCAGAAAGCATTGCCTCCAGCATGGGATATGATAAGAATGAACTTCTAGCTTTGTGGAATGACCAAAATTATATTCGTTCGCTCATGCCTAAGTATCCATTTTTGACAGAAGATATGTTTGCAGATGGCGTACGCTGCTATTTGGAAGGATATTTTGCTCCAGATACGTATCTTTTCAAAAAAGGTGCTTCGATGCAACAGGTAACAGAACAAATGCTGGATCAGACATTAAAGGTATATGATCAATATGCTGATAAATTCAGTTCTTCTGAATTGTCGATACATCAGATCTTTACATTAGCTTCTATTATTCAGTATGAAGGAACTGGAGAAATGGAAGTATTGAAAAATATTTCTAGTGTCTTCTATAACCGTTTGCATGCGGATATGACACTTGGAAGTTCGGTAACAGTATGTTATGCCTTGGATTATGATCGTGATACAGATAATTGGCAGTCATGTGAAGTCAATATCGATATCGATAGTCCATATAACACATATAAACATACAGGTCTGCCTCCGGGAGCCATAACAACTTTTAGCAAAGATGCACTAGAAGCAGCATTAGAGCCGAACACAACGGATTATTACTATTTCATGGCTGACGTATATGGCGATGGAACAGTATATTTCTCTAAGACGATAGAAGAGCATGATGCTCTTGTACAGAAGTATTTGCAGAAATGAAATGTAGTACTTGCGGGTATATTGAATACGAAAATGCATATTTGATGCTTTATCGAGACCGGAAACAGCATGATGTAAATCATGGTAAGTGGATCGGTGTTGGTGGTAAGTTTGAACATGGTGAAACAGCACGGCAGTGCATGTGTCGTGAGATAAAAGAAGAAACAGGGCTTGTCTTCACAGAAGATGAGCTTTGTTTTCGCGGTATCCTATATTTTCATTATAGTAAGAATGAAGAAGAAAAGATTTGGATCTATACTGTCACTTCTTATAGTAAAGATGTAAAAGAGTGTGATGAGGGAGAACTTGCTTGGGTCAAGAAAGATCAGATCTTAGATCTTCCTCTTTGGGAAGGGGATAGTTATTTTTTGATGAAGATGATAAGGGATGATAATGCAATGTTCACATTAGACCTCTATTATGATGATCAAGGGCATCTTTTGCATGCAAAAGAAAGGACAGCTGAAAATGAGTAAACCGATCATTATCGGTATAGCGGGTGGTAGTGCTTCAGGTAAGTCAACTATTTCCTGCAAATTGAAGGAAGCTTTTGCGGATATAAAGAAGGTTTTGATCATCCGCCAAGATGACTATTATAAAGATCAAAGTGATTTGCCAATGTCTGAAAGAGTGAAGACAAATTATGATCATCCTTTTGCATTTGACAATGATCTTTTGATTGAGCAGATCCATGACTTATGTAAAGGTAGAGCAATCGAAAAGCCGACATATGACTTTGTAGCACATACACGAAGCAATATCACAGAACATTGTGAACCATGTGATGTGTTGATCTTGGAAGGTTTATTTGTATTGCAAAGTCCAAATATCAGAGATCTTTTAGATATTAAGATCTTTGTTGATACAGAAGCAGATGTACGTTTTATTCGTCGTTTAGTACATGATGTCAATGAGAGAGGACGTACATTGGAATCAGTCGTCACGCAATATATGAGTACTGTAAAGGAAATGCATGATACGTTTATTGAACCAAGTAAGAGTTTTGCAGATCTGATCATTCCGGAAGGTGGAAAGAATACAGTAGCCATTGATTTGCTCATAACAAAAATCAGTAGCATCATTGGATAGTGAATGCTATAATAACCAAGCTAATATCAGGTAAAAGGAGTGTTGATCATGACAGAAGAAGTAAAGCATCTTTTGACCGAAGAAGGTCTGAAGAAGACACAAGAAGAATATAATCACCTCGTTCATGTTGTTCGTGAAGAAGTTAAGAGAGAATTGGCTGAAGCTCGTTCCCTTGGTGACCTTTCTGAAAACGCTGACTATGACGCAGCGCGTGATAAGCAGTCTCAGGTAGAGAGCCGTATCCTTGAGTTGGAAGAGATTTTGCAGCATCATACGATCATTGAAGCTGGCAGTTCCAAGTCAAAAGTGATCAGTGTTGGTTCTACTGTTACATTGCAGTTCATGGATAACGGTGAGGTCTCTACATATACGATCGTTGGTTCTACAGAAGCTGACCCGTTAAATGGTAAGCTCTCCAATGAAACACCTTTGGCTAAGGCTATCTTGGATCATAAGGTAGGCGATGTTGTTACTGTTAATGTAAAGGTTCCTTACGAAGTAAAGATCGTTAGTAAGTAATTACACTAGATGAGGATGCAGTTTTGGCTGTATCCTTTTTTTGAGGAAAGATATCTTTTGTAAAGAATAAGATTGGTGGAGGTGTTTTATGAAACAGCTACTTATCTTATTCTTCTTGTTATTTACAGCTCTATCCTTTGATCCAACACCAGTTGATCTTGCATCTGCTCTTGATGAAAAGATGGTGATTACAGTAAGTGGTGCTGTCGAAAGACCGGGTAAGATAGAACTTCCTATGTATGCCACGATAGATGATGCATTAAAGCTTGTAAAGCCGTTACCGGATGCAGATCTCAGTGCTTTAAATCCTCAGATCATATTGAATGATAAAGATGTTCTTAATGTACCAGTACATCAAGAACAATCTGTCCTGAAGGTTTCCATTAATACTGCTACAGTAGAACAATTACAGCAATTACCTGGCGTTGGACCATCAACTGCTCAAAGGATAGTAGAGCATCGAGAAACACATGGACTATTTCAAGCGGTAGAAGAATTGATGGAAGTAAAAGGCATCGGACCCTCAAAGTATGAAAAGCTGGAAGGAAATATCACATTGTGAAGAACGATCTATTTTTAATGGCTGTACTATTATTCTTCTACATTTTTATAAAAGATGCATTTCCTTGGGCTGGAATGGTCGTGCTGCTTGTGTTCTGTCGTCTACGAACAAAGAATTGTTCTTTTCTAGTACTTGGTATATGCATGCTACTGGTATTGATCCCTAGATGGGATATGCAGAAACCTACAATGACATCGGGAACAGTAACTGAAGTAAAAGCTTCTTATGTTGTTGTAAGAAATGGAAGAGAAAAGTTACTTGTATATACAAATGATCCGCCAAACTGGGGTGATAAAGTATCTTTTACGGGGAAAAAGAAGAAGATCACATCTGCAATTGGAACATTTCAATCAGGTTTTGATGCATATTGTCATCGTAAAGGAATCTATTATTCATTGTATGCAGATACAATGCAGATACATGAAGAAGGCAGGTCTTTTCGTGGTTATTTAAGAAAGAAGTGTGATCTTTTGGAAGAAAATGCCAGAATCTTTGCATATAAATTTCTTTTAGGGATCTCTAGTAAAAAGATGGAAGACAGTTTCTTCTATATGCATGGTGCTTCGCTTACTGCAGTCTTAGCGTTGATACAGTCTTTTTTGAAGTACTTTGTTGTAAAAAGGAAGCGTGAAATGATCATGATCGTTCTTTATGGTATGAGTGCTGCATTGTTTGGTATGCCATTTATGCTTGTACAGGGCCTTCTTTTTCGTATCGTTTCTCTGTTTCATTGGCGTTCTGATCAAAGACTTGGTATCGTTTATCTCATCATCTTAACCACTGCACCAGGAACAGCTTTTACAGCAGGTTTTTTACTCCCAGCTGTATATCGTATTGCAGGCTGCTTCTGTCGTGGTTCTAAACTTGTAACGTCTTATTCAGCAATGATCATACAGAATATCTTATTTCATACGATCGATCCCATTGGTATGCTTATCTTTTTGTATATGAGACCTGTGATCGGCATCGTATGGCTTTGTACGTTTGTATGTGTCTTAGGTAAAGCATCATGGTTTACAGGTTTGATCCATTGCATGGATTGTTGTTTGTCATTCTTGCAATATACAGCTTTGCCAGGTTCTATTATCGGGGCAGGTTTGTTCTTTTATATTCTGCTGATCCTTTGCTGTAAGAAGAATCGACTTTCATATGCCTTTGCATATCTGCTTATTTTTCAAGCTTTAGGTTTATTTCATCCTTTTGCAGAGATCTCGTTTATTAATGTTGGACAGGGAGACAGTATTTTATTAAGGGCACCGCTCAACCAAGGAAATATATTAGTAGATACAGGGAAACCTAGTGCATATAGTCAAGTTGAGACAATTTTAAAAGCAAAAGGAATACGAAAGCTGGATGCCTTGTGTATCAGCCATAGTGACGATGATCATGATGGCAATCGTGAGAAGATCATAGATGTATATCATCCTAAGAAAGTATTAGATGTGAAACATGGACCAGTAACAGTTGCTGGAATGACTTTTATTGATGTAAATCCAATCGTCAATGAGGATCCTAATCAGAGTTCACTTACAGAACTAGTTCGTTTTAACGGTTTGGATGTGTTGTTGACAGGTGATATTGATAAACAGAGTGAGGAAGCGATCCTTCATCAATTTCCTTCATTATCGTCTACATTATTAAAATTACCTCACCACGGAAGTGGAACAAGTTCCAGTGAAGCTTTCTTAGATACATTACGGCCGCAATTAGCTGTTATATCATCTGGTCCCTATCATTTGTATCATCACCCCTCCAATGAAGTGATTCAAAGACTATTGAAAAGACATATCCCCTATATGCATACATTGACAGATGGTGATATTACGATACTTGCTGTAGGTAGATGCAATCTTGTTCTGACTACATCTGGGAAAATAGCTCTTTTACATCAGAAATGACTGCTGGATAAATATATCCAGCTTTCTTTATACTGGTATAGTGACGAATGCCAACATTTTTGGTAAGGTGTTTAGTATGTGAATATGAGGAGGAATGTAACATGGATATTTTGATTGTCATGTGTATCGGCATGCTAGTAGGAAGAATTGCTTTTATAAGAAAATATAAAAAGCAGAATGAATATATTTCGCTGGGATGCACATTCATCCTGATCTTTGCAATGGGTGCAATGCTTGGAGGAAAAGAAAACTTTTTTGAAGAACTTTCGACATTAGGTTTAATCAGTTTTTTGTTCTTTTTGTTGCCTACAGTATTATCTGTAGTGTGTGTTTATTATTTAACAAAGAAATTTATGATTATACATAGAACTAATCATGCAGAGGAGGAAGAGGGATGATCGTTGCATTGACAATACTTTCTTTATTCTTAGGTATCGCTTATGGATATTTAGGGCTGAATAATACAATACTTTCTTTTTTATGTGGGCATTCTGACCTTGTTTTGTATTTCTTGATGTTCTCTGTTGGTATCAGTATTGGCATGCATGACGGGATCGTACAAAAGATCAAGGAATATCATATTCGTATTTTTATTATTCCGATCGGAGTCGTGATTGGTTCGCTGCTTGGTGGTCTGTTATGCGCCTGCATATTGAAGATGCCTGTTGGGCTTGCAGCAGCAGTAACAAGCGGCATGGGGTGGTATAGTTTAGCAGGCGCTACGATCAGTAAACTGGTTGGTGCTGAACTAGGAAGTATCGCTTTTCTAAGCAATCTCATACGTGAGATCTTTTCATTCTTTATCATTCCATTCCTAGCAACGCATTTTAATTACTATACTTGCATTGCTCCAGCAGGTGCTACTAGTGAAGATACAACACTTCCAATGATGTTGAAGTATACGGATGAAGAAACAGTGGTATTATCCGTATTGAATGGTATGATCTGTTCATTCCTTGTACCGATACTCATATCCATGTGTCTAAATATCGCATGACGGTAGTGATACCGTCTTTTTATTTGTTTAGATAGCGTATAAATATAAGTTAGCAAGATTGTAAGGTCTAATGAAAAGATTTTTATATCTTGTTCATACAAATATAAATAGGCGATCTCTTACATATGATTTCACGGCTAGAAAAGATTATCAGAAAGCGGTAAATGCGGTGGATATTTCGAATGTCATGAAGGCTGCAAACCACTACAAGATCCGCTATATGATTGAATGTGAAAATGCAGGGGATAATAAGCAGATTAAACTAAAACATAGATTTAAAAACTGAACAGGGAATTGATAAAAGATGCATCTATAAAATCTTTACGAATTGGTATAATATAAAGTATCTATGACTAACTATGTAATATGCGGAAAGAATCAGTTCCGTGAAAGAGAAAAATTAAATAGAATACTGGATCAAGTAAGAGTAGCGAAAGAAGATCGGATCGAGATCGATGCTTCTAAAGGGAAGACCTTCAAGATAGAAGAGGTTTTGATCGCATGCGGTACGATGTCTTTGTTTCAAGAAGATCATAGAGTTGTGATCGTTCGTGATCCGTGGTTTATCAAAGCAGGTGAGAAAGGAGCACCTAAAGTTTCAGAAGATGCTAGAAAACATCTTGTAGAAGCTTTGGAAGGCTATTTGAAAGATCCTAATCCGGGTTGTACATTGATCTTCTATCTAGATGGATCTGATGTGGATACTAGAAGAAAAGAATATAAGATCCTGGAAAAGTATCATGTAGAAAAACTTGCTTGTGATTTGATCAAACCTTGGGATTTTCCTGATCATATTACAGAACTATTGAAAAACGGCGGATTTGTATTAGATCCAGAAGCTAGACGTGAGTTTGATGAGAGGGTTGGGACAGATGAGTTTCAACTGCACCATGCCATTGAGAAGTTAGATCTTTATGGTGAAAAGAAATACGATGCAGATACGATTCGAAGATTGATACCTGAAGATATGAATCTGGATATGTGGAAGATGGGGAATGCTTTTTTGAAAGGCAGGATCAGTGATGTGATTACGAGCAGAAATCAGATGTATGCTAATGGAATGAGTGCAATGGATATGATTCCTTTGCTGTCTTCTCAATTACGAAAGGCATATGATATCCGTGCTTTAAGAGATCTTGGATATGATAATGCAGCGATTGCTATGAGACTGCGTATCAAAGAATCTGCTGTACGCATGAATTTAAAGAATCTTGGCGGGATGCGGGCTGGCGCTATTCTGCATCGTATGACAGTTTTGGCAGATGTAGAACAAGGCATCAAGACAGGTAAATACGAAGCAAATCCTGCTTTTGAAGCATATCTATTAAAATACGGAGGGCACCATGTCTGATACAGAACACTTATCTCATCCATTTCCAGCTTTATATGACACTTCTTCCAGAGTATTGATACTTGGTTCTTTTCCTTCCGTCGTATCACGAAAGCAATCTTTTTACTATGCCAATAAGATGAATCGTTTTTGGCCGGTACTAGAAAGAATCTTTGGGGAAGAGATTCAAGATCGAGCAGCATTTTGTCATGCACATCATATTGCTCTTTGGGATGTGATTGAATCATGTACGATCACTGGTTCTAGTGATACGAGCATTAAGAATGTCAAAGTTAATGATATACAAGGTCTTGTGGATGGTACAAATATCCATACGATATTTACTACAGGTGGGAAAGCTGCTTCTTTGTATAAGAAATATGTAACATGTGATTGCCAACATATTGCATTACCTAGTACATCTGGTGCCAATGCCAGAATGTCTTTGGATGCTTTAGCAAATGCTTATCAGATTATAAAGGAGAAGGTGGATGAAGAAAATTGAGCTGCTGGCACCAGCCGGCAATATGGAATCATTAAAGGCCGCTGCTGCAGGTGGCTGTGATGCGGTATACCTTGGTATGACTAACTTTTCAGCACGTGCTTTTGCTGGAAATTTTGATCGCGAAGCATTTATAGAAGCTGTCCATTATTGTCATGTCAGAAATATACGGGTCTATGTCACAATGAATACGATGCTGTATGAAACAGAGATCCAAAATGCAGAAGATACAGTTCGTTTCTTGTATGAACATGATGTTGATGCCTTGTTGATACAGGATCTCGGCTTATTCCATCTTGTAAGAAATAAGTTTCCAGATTTGGAGGTACATTGTTCTACTCAGATGCATGTCCATAACACATTAGGTGTGAAATACATGAAAGAAGAAGGTGCCTCACGTGTGGTCTTAGCAAGAGAGACCCCGATCGATGTGATCAAAGAGGCATGTAAAGAAGGCATTGAGATCGAAGTATTTGCTTATGGTGCGATCTGTATCTCTTATTCAGGACAATGTTTGATGAGTGCTGCTTTAAAGAATCGTAGTGCTAACCGCGGTATGTGTGCACAATGCTGTCGTTTGAAATATTATCCCGAAAAAGGAAAACACTTTGCGGAAGGAGATTTTCTTCTTTCACCAAAAGATCTCAATGCAATCGAACGTATTCCCGCATTGATCGAAGCTGGTGTTAGTTCTTTAAAGATCGAAGGACGTATGAAACGACCAGAATATGTTTATCTTGTTGTAAAGACATTTAGAGAAGCGATCGATGCCTATTTTGCTGGCCGAAACTATCATGTATCACCTGAAAGACAGAAGCATTTGTTACTAATGTTTAATCGTGGTTTCTCCAAAGGTCATCTATTTGGTGATGATACAGAACATAGAATGAGCCATGATAGACCGAATCATCGTGGTATCCAGATCGGCACTGTCCTTGGCTATAAAGATGGATTTGTAACAGTAAAGCTGAGTGATATCCTGCATCAACATGATGGTCTTCGTATTTTGCAAGAACCGATGGATGTAGGTCTTACAGCTGTGAAGATCGAAAAAGATGGTATGTTGGTCAATCATGGTGATCCAGGGGATATCGTTAAGTTGTCTTGTCCAGATGCCGTAAGAAAAGGTTCTGCTCTTTTGAAAACTTCGGATAGTCAGTTGTTGAAGGAGATCGATGCCGAGATCACAAATACCATTCGTAGAATTCCTGTATCTATGTCTTATATGGCCTTTGCAGGCCAGTCCTTTGCATTAACAGTAATGGATGAAGATGGACATACGGCCTATGCCGAAAGTGAGGCTATGGTCGAAGAGGCCAAAAATGCACCGATGTCAGAAGAAAAGATAAACAAGGCCTTGCGTAAAACAGGTGAACTACCTTTTGCAGTTACTAACATAGAAGGAAGTCTAGGACATATCTTCATCCCTATCAGTGTTTTGAATGATGTCAGAAGAAGAGCGTTGCAGCAATTAACAGAACAACGAGAGATCGTGCATGTTAGAGCTGGTGAAAAGCCATATCATGTCGTTTTGCCAACAAAAACAACGATGCCGCATTTGATCATTGAAGATCATACAGGTCGAGCAAAGGCAGAAGATGCAATGATCGTACAGAAGGAGAAAGGACTCTGTGCAGTTGTCAAAGAAAGATGTGCAGAACCTGAAAAACTGGATCATGCCGTGTTGAGTTCTGTATGTGATTTAGCTGGTGAACATACACACTGTGTAGCAGGCCTTACAATGAACATAGCAAACTCGTATGCGTTGGCTTATGTTTTATCTAAAGATGGAATTGATGGAGTTGTCTTCTCACCAGAATGTTCTTCTGAACAGATCGAGATGGCATTGCAGGCATTCCAAGCAAGGTATGAAATGGTACCGCAGACATACCGGCTTGTATACGGCAAACGCGTCTTAATGACAGTCAAAGATAGTTTTACAGCACGAAAGATCGATCATTTTTATGATATGCATGGAGATCGTTTTGATGTCCGTTACGAAAACGGTACCGCTAAAATTTTGGAAGATACACCATTCTGTTCAGAAAATGATGATGTATATGGAAGCTATATCATCTTTGATCCAGATGAGAAAGACATGGATGCACTCATTGCGGAAGCACAGCAAGAACTGGCACTCCCAGTACCGCGCAAAGAGTCAGAATATTTGGTATAATCTTCGTTGAGTCAAGGAGTATTTCATGTTTCTGAAAAGAATAGAAATGCAAGGATTTAAATCCTTTGCAGATAAAACGGTAATTGCTTTTGAGCATGGGATCACTGGTGTCGTAGGACCAAATGGGTGCGGCAAGTCCAATATTGCGGATGCAGTACGCTGGGTCTTAGGTGAACAAAGTGCCAAAAGTATGCGCGGTGAAAAGATGAATGATGTCATCTTTGCCGGCAGTGCGGATCGTAAAAAATTAAATATGGCAGAAGTTACGCTGGTATTTGATAACAAAGATCATATTTTGAATACACCGTTGGATGAGGTAGAAGTCACACGTAAGTTATATCGTGATTCTGGAGATGCGGACTATTTGATCAATAACAAAAGCGTTCGTTTGAAAGATGTTGTGGATTTGTTCTTGGACACAGGACTTGGCAAGGATTCTCTTAGTATCATTTCACAGGGTAATGTTGTTTCGTTTGCAGAAGCAAAACCAGTGGAAAGAAGAAGCATCTTTGAAGAAGCGGCAGGTGTTTCTAAATATAAAAAAAGAAGGATCGAATCTTTATCTAAGTTAGAACGTACAAAAGAAAATCTGGAACGATGCGGGGATATTCTTTTAGAGTTGGAGAAGCAAGTCTCTCCTTTGAAAAAAGCAGCGCGAAAAGCTGAGATCTTCCGTGAGAAGAAACAACGCTTGGAAGAGATTGAGATCTCAGTATTAGTAAGAGACGTAGATGAGATCAATGAGAGCATCTCTTCGGCAGAGAAAACATTATTTGATATCGATGCTAAGATTACTTTGTTCAAGACAAATATTCTTGTGTCAGAAGGTAAAATTCAGGAAGCACGCAATCATGCGTCCGCATTGGATAAAGAGGTCAATGCTTTGCAGGATCGTTTGATGAGATGTATGAATGATATCCAGAATCTGGAAGCTAGACGTACAGAGCTGGATGAAAAGAGAAAGTACATCATTGAAGTTGGTACGCAGAAAGAGAAAGCAGAAGAAACAAGGAAACTCATGGAAGCTGCAAAAGCGGAGTATAAGGATCGCTACGAACGCTTAAAAGCCATGAATACAGAAAAGAAATTGCTACAGGAGAAGATCAATCAAACAGCACAAGATCTTTTGATGAAGCAAAGTGAAGTGGATCAAGCAGATGGTATCTTTCGATCTTTGGAGAATCGCAAGAATGTCTTAGAACAGTTGATGAAGAATCCGTTCAATAACCAAGCTGGTATTCGCTCCATCATGGATCATCAGCAGTCTTTGCATGGTATTTTAGGAACAGCAGGACAAGTCTTAAAAGCCGCGAATGGTTATGAAGAAGCTGTTTCTACGGCACTAGGCGGTGCTTTGAACAACATTATTACGACTGATGAAGCAGCAGCCCGTGATGCTATTCGTTTCTTAACTAAAAACCGCTCTGGTAGAGCAACCTTTCTGCCTTTAACTGTATGCAGACCGCATGATATAAGTAAAGAAGCAGAAGTGATCTGTGAAAACACAGCCGGTTATCAAGGCATTGCGGCTGATTTTGTAGAATGTGATGAGAAATTCTATCCTGTTATAGATTCCTTATTAGGAAATGTACTTGTCGTGGATACAATGGAAGTAGGTAATGAATTATCTGCTTTGACAAAGAGACAATATAAGATTGTTACAATGCATGGAGAAGTGATCCACAAAGGCGGTTCTATGACTGGTGGTAAAGCACGTGGAAGTGCCAATATCATGACGATGCAGAAGGAAATGCATGATCTTCTAAAAAAAGAAGATAGTCAAAAAGCAAAGCTCGCACTAGCTGAAAAAGCATGGCAGACTGCAAATGCGCTGCAAATGACACAGATGGAGAAAAACCAGGAATTAACACGTGGTATTGCAGCATTGGAACCAGTTGTAGATGCAAAAGAAGCAAAGTTTGAAAAATTGAAGAACGATCTTGCTTTGCTTGGTGAGGTATGTGATCAAGATACAGAAGAAACACATACAGATGAGTTGATCGTTCGCTTGAATGAAGCATATTCCAAGCGGGATGAATTGACAAATGAGATCAAGGTCAAGCGGGAAAGCAGAATGAAGGAAACAATGGATGCTGACCGTAAGGAAGCACAGTTGCGTCAGATCCGTAAAGATCTTTCTACAGCAGAAGCTTCTGCTAATGCCATCAAAGTAGACCGCGGTAAACTTGAGATTAAGTTGGATAATAATCTGCAAAGACTTGTATCAGAATACAGCCTTACATATGAATCTGCTAAAGAACGTACATTAGATGCGGAATTAGAGGATCTTGTACAAGCAAGAGCGGAAGTATCGGCATTAAGAGCAGAGATCCAACGCCTAGGCAACATCAATATGAATGCTCCGGAAGAATATGACGAGATCAATACGCGTTATGAAAGTATGAAGCAGCAGATCGATGAACTGACTCAAGCTAGAGATAAGATCTTAGCAGCGATCGATGATATGGACAGTGTCATGAAAAAACAGTTCAAAGAAATGTTTGATAAAATCAACGAACAGTTCAATGAGATCTTTGTCAGTCTCTATGGAGGCGGGAAAGCGGAATTGATCCTGTGTGATCCGGAAGATCTATTAAATACAGGTATTGAGATCAATGCCCAGCCGCCAGGTAAAGCTGTGCAAAACAATATGCTGTTTTCAGGTGGTGAGAAATCTTTGATTGCGCTATGTGTTTTGTTTGCAATCTTGAAGGTCAAGCCAGTACCACTTGTTATTCTGGATGAAGTAGAGGCAGCATTAGACCCAGGTAATGTGGAGCGCTTTGCACAATACTTGCATAACTATACAGACCGTACACAGTTTATTGTTGTTACCCATCGTGTAGGAACGATGGAAAAAGCAGACGTATTGTTTGGTGTGACGATGCAGCGTCAGGGTGTATCTCAGATGTTGAAGGTAACACTAAAGGATGCAATCGATATGTCAGAAACACATAAGGAGGGTCATGCATGAGTTTCTTCTCTAAGTTGAAAGAAAAGTTTTCGAAAAAGAAAGAAAAAGACAAAGCCGTCTATCTGAGCGGTTTTGAAAAGACAAATCAGACATTTTCGGACGCCTTGAATCAGATGAGTTATTCCTTTCATGGCGTAGATGATGAGTTCTTGGAACAGTTGACGATCGTTCTTTTGGAGAGCGATGTAGGTATCCAGCTGGCAGATCTGATCTGCGAACGTTTAAAAGAAAAGTGTGATGCCTATCCGGGTGTAACATTCCATTGGGCAATGAATTTCTTGTTGGAGATCATGAAAGATATTTATGAAGAGTATCCGGATCAGCCGATCGTATATAACGAAAATGGACCAACAGTTATTTTGTTAGAAGGTGTCAATGGTTCTGGTAAAACAACAAGTTGTGCTAAACTTGCACAGTTGTATCAAAATGAAGGAAAGAAAGTTGCTTTTGTAGCAGCAGATACATTCCGTGCAGGAGCTATTGATCAGCTGGCTAAATGGGGCGATCGTTTAAATGTTCCAACGATCAAAGGGCGTGAAAATGGTGACCCGAGTGCAGCTATTGTAGATGGATGCCGCTTTGCTAAGGAAAAAGGTGCGGATATCTTGCTGTGTGATACAGCCGGCAGATTGCAAAACAAAACAAATCTGATGCAGGAATTAGCAAAGATGAATCGTGTTTCTGGTCGTGAGATCGAAGGGGCACCGCATGATACATGGCTTGTTCTAGATGCAACAACCGGTCAAAATGGTTTATCCCAAGCAGAAGTATTTGCTGAAAGTACAAAACTGACAGGTATTATTTTGACAAAGATGGATGGTACTGCCAAGGGTGGTATCATCTTGGCCATCAAGCATAAACTGCACGTACCAGTATACTTTATCGGCCTTGGCGAACAGCCGGATGATCTAAGACCATTTGATCTGGATTCTTATCTCTATAGTATCTCGGAGGGATTGAAGGGTGTCCAGTGAGAGAGAAGATCTGAATGTTCTTTATGATTTCTACGGCTGTATGCTGACAGAGAAACAACGTCGCTTTTTTGCTGACTATTACCGTGAGGATTATTCTTTAGCAGAGATTGCTGAAGATGAAGGTATTTCACGGGCAGCTGTATCTGATGCATTAAAAAGATGTCGGCAGGAGTTGGCAGATTATGAGAGTAAGCTGCACTTAGCTGCTTCCTTTAAGAAAAGGCTTGCACTGTATGAACAGATCAAAGCACTTGGAGATGAGCAGATTTGTGCTTTAATAAAAGAGTGTATCAACACTGAAATTGAAGGAGGAAAATTGTGAGTAAAATTATTTCAGTCAATGCAGGGTCTTCATCCCTGAAGTTCCAGCTTTTTGAAATGCCGGAAGAAAACGTACTTTGCAGTGGTCTAGCAGAGAGAATCGGACAGACACAGGGTGTCTTCACGATCAAATACAATGGTGAAAAAGCGGTAACAAATATGCCTCTGCCGAATCATAAAGCTGCTGTCGATATGCTTTTGAAGTGTTTGACAGAACTTGGTATTGTAGAGAGTCTTGATGAGATCGATGCTGCTGGTCACCGTATCGTACAGGGTGGTTCTTACTTCGATAAATCTGTTGTTGTAGATCAGGATGTTGTTGATAAGGTACAGGAACTGGCAGAACTGGCACCGCTTCATAACCCTGCTCACCTTGTTTGCTATAAAGCATTCGTAGATGCACTTCCTAAGATCAAGCATGTATTTGTATTTGATACAGCATTCCATCAAACAATGGGTCCTGAATCTTATCTTTTCCCAGTTCCATACAACTGGTATAAAGAATATAAGATCAGAAGATATGGTGCACATGGTACATCTCATAAGTTTGTTAATCGCAGAGCTGCAGAGTTGATGGGTAAGGATTTTCGTCATTTGAATATGATCACATGCCACCTTGGTAATGGTGCTTCTATTACTGCTATCAAGAATGGTAAGGTAGTCAATACATCTATGGGTCTTACACCATTGGGCGGTATCATGATGGGTACAAGAAGTGGTGATATCGATCCTACTGTAGTATTCTACATGATGAAGAAGTTAGATATGACACCAGATCAGATGGATGCTGTTTTGAATAAGCAGTCAGGTATGCTTGGTGTTTCTGGTATTTCTTCCGATGCAAGAGATATTGCTGCAGCTGTAGAAGAAGGAAATGAAAGAGCTATCTTGACAGAAGAATTGTATGCAAACCGTGTTATCAACGTTGTTGGTGGTTATATGATGCAGCTGGGTCATGTTGATGCTATGGTCTTCACAGCTGGTCTTGGTGAGAACTCTTCTGAGATGAGAGAACGTATCTTGAGAAACTTGGAAGAAGGTATGGGTCTGGATATCGATTACAGCATCAATAACTCTACACATGGTAAGGAACGTATCATTTCTACACCTAAGAGCAAGATCCAGGTATGGGTCATTCCAACGAACGAGGAATTGATGATTGCTCGTGATACAAAGGAACTGCTCGGTCTCTAAGATGATCTTCGATTTTAAAGATCTCTATGAGATCATCGCTTCATCCAAGTGTATTACGATCTTTCGTCATGAACATCCTGATTGTGATGCACTGGGTTCTCAATGGGCGTTAAAGTGTTGGATCCAAGATAATTTTCCATCTACTGAGGTCTATGCACTTGGTTATGAAACAACACCACAGTGTGAGTTTCCTGCACAAGATAACGTGGATGATGAAATAGTAAAAAGAAGTACAGCAATTATCCTAGATACAGCAAACATAGCTCGTATCGATGATGATAGAGCACGGCAGGCACAGAAGATTGTTAAGGTGGATCACCATCCAAATAGAGAACCATTTGGGGATCCATGTCTTGTTTTTGATCAAGCAGCTGCTACATGTGAGATCTTGACAACTTTCTTCTATATGCATCGTGATACATGTAAAGTATCTGCTTTAGCAGCAAAGTATCTTTATCGAGGTATCTTAACGGACACATTGTGCTATCGCACAACAAATACTACTGCACACACATTACAAGCAGGGGCATATCTAAGCACTCTCGGCATTGATATGCCATATATCAATCAGGAATTATTTGATGTCCCATATACGATATTTACCTTCCAGAACATGATCCGTAATTCTGTGAAATATGAAGACGGACTTGCCTATGTTATCCTTCATCAGGAAGACTATGAAAAACAGCATATCACTTCATCTGAAGCTAGAAACTATATTGATCAGATCGGTCATGTAAAGGATTTTGAAGTATGGGCTATGATCACGGAAGATGATGAACACAAGGGAATCTACAATGCCTCTCTTCGCTCGAAAGAATTGCAGATCAATGATATTGCAGAGAAATATCATGGCGGTGGACATCGCAATGCTAGTGGTGTAAAGAACTTGGATCCTAATGGAATTGAAAGTTTATTGCAGGATCTTCGTCAACGTATTTCCACAAAAGCACAGGTAAAATAACAAAATTAGATCTCTTTCTGCATCCTTGTGCAGGCTGAGATCTTTTTATTTAGAAGAGGGGAAGTAGGGGAGTGAGAAGACTTGTACAGCATTTTGTAAAGCATCGAAAAATGGCTTATTTATCATAAAAATTTGTTGAATTCATACTATTGGTATAGTAATATATAGCCTGCACGGAGGTTTTTTACATGAATATTACAAATAAAAAAGTGATTACGGAGGCCATTGCCGATCGTTTTGATATGACTAAAAAGGATGCTTCTCAGATCATTGATGCTGTCTTTGATACAATCACAGAATCTTTAGTAAATGGTGACCGCGTAGACATTACAGGCTTTGGTAAGTTTGAAGTTAAGACTAGAGCTGCTAGAATGGGCATCAACCCGCAGACTGGTGATCCGATCCAGATCAATGCAACTAAGATCCCTGGTTTTAAAGCTTCTAAAAGCTTGAAGGATCTCTTTAAATAAGATTCATATATATTTGGATGAGAACTCTTATGACATAACCTGTTGTAAGAGTTTTTTCTATGATTAAAAATTGCATGCAATTATCATATATAGAAATAGACTTAGAGATATGTTGTTATCTTATAAATATTGCATAATATACATTATGCGAAGTAAACATTTCAACTAAATAGGGATATTTGTGACATGTGTCTTTTATAAAGGCTTAATTGACTAAGAGTGGTCCTAGTGGTTATGTTTCGTTAGAACAGCACCCAAATATGTGATAATTCTTTAGTTTTTCCATATGTATGTCCTGGATTT
>CAUWCC010000006.1:0-45834 GCA_963556805.1 uncultured Bulleidia sp.
GACTATGAATATCATGATTCATAGCCTTCATGTGCAAGTGACGAGTTTTTCATAAAAGTATAGTCAGTCATTTTTATGTGCCATGATGTTGGGTATGATATGTGTAGATAAGGAGATATACGTAATGAAAACTTTGATGCGTCTGATTTTATTGCCGTTAACACTTGGTTTAACTTTCATCTATTTCATAGGTGCGTTTATCCTGCAGATATTTACAACGATCATTTACTGTGCGAGTGGTTTGACAATAATCATTGCACTGATTGAGATCATCTTTAAGATGGATGCATTTTCTACATGCATAAAGATGATGGGGTTAGCATTCTTGTTGTGCTTGGTACCAGAAGCACTTACGTTTCTTTTAGAAGGAGTCTTATCTGCACGTGAATGGCTCTTCAACTTAGTTGATGCTCATTGAAAAAATTGATAATTGTGCCGTTACAGCTGCTATGATAGAAGGGTACAAAGAAAGTGAAAAAGGGAAGTTAAAAAACTTCGTATAGAGATTATTTGGAAAAAAGCATCAACAGAAAAAATTGAAGAAAAATATCGTGTGTACTGTTAACGAAATTGATGAAGATAACTTTTTCTTTGGTAAGACTGTTGTTATTACAGGTGCTCTAACAATAGGAAATAGAGATGAAGCTAAGCAAATACTTATAAATCTTGGTGCAAAAGTGACCGGAAGGGTGTCTGGGGCTACTGATATTGTAGTGATTGGTGATTTTTCTAAGTGGGTATCTTCATCTGATGGGAAAACAGAAAAACAAAGAGATGCAGAAAAGGAACGGTTGAAGGGTAGAAATATTCAGATTTTGGATAATGAAACATTTACTGAACTATTGAATGATTGTATGGCAAATGATGCTGAATAATTTCTTGATGAGATAGTGCAGAAAACAATGAAAGACCTCGTGGCTATACCATGAGGTCTTTGTTTGTGTAGTTGCGTGGATCAACCAAGTGGGTTGATAGCTGTAACTTTGCAGAGGATGGAGTCTTTAGTGATCTTGTCATTAGTCTTCATGACTGCTGCTTTTTCATCTTCGTCTGTTACTACAGTAAAGGAAATACGGGCACCGGTACCAGATAAAGCACCTTTTGCATCACCGAAGCCACCTACAACTGTCATAGCACCTTCACCATTTGCTTCCAAGTTCTTCTTTGTCTGGTTCTCAGCAAGACCAAATATGAAGTAGTCATTGCCATCATACTCTGTATGGGAACCAGGAATAACAACAGCGATGTTCGGTGTTCCATCAGGGTTTACTGTTGCTACAGAAGGTGCGAGCTGGAAAGAATCAAATGCTTTCCAAAGAGCATCACCTGTGAGAGCTGTCTCTCCATAAGAGAAAGTCTTCTCAGTAGATGCAGTTGTAAAGGAATCTGCGGAAGTTGTTTCTGTTGGTGCTGCAGATGTTGCACAACCTGCCAAAAGCAGAGCTGTCATAGCTGCCATAGTAAGTTTCTTCATTTCTTGTTCTCCTTAAATTCTTAAACACATATAAAATAGAAAACAAGAAACAGGAATTCCACTGTAGTTGGTAATTTTTGTTTTAGAAAATAGAAAGCAAGCTATTATGTGAACGAGGTGTATCTATGAAAATATTACTTACAGGTTTTGAACCTTTTGGAAAAGAGAAGATCAATCCAGCTTGGGAAGCAGTAAAACGAGTAAGGGATTTGATCGGTGATATTGAAGTTGTAAAGGTACAAGTACCTACGGAATTTACAAGAGGGGCACAGGTCGTATTAGAGAAAGCAAATATAGTACATCCGGATGTTGTTTTGTGTGTAGGACAAGCTGGCGGGCGTGCGGGTATAACTGTAGAGAAAGTTGGTATTAATTTGATCGATGCTCGTATGGCGGATAATGCTGGAAGGGCTCCTATTGATGAGGAAATAGTGGAAGGTGGACCTGCTGCTTATTTTGCTACAGTACCTGTAAAAGCAATGGTAGAAGGAATGCGTTCTATTGGTATTCCAGCAAGTGTCTCGTATACGGCGGGTACGTATGTATGCAATGAATTATTGTATCGTATGTTGAATGAGATGCGGGATACAGAAGTAAGAACAGGTTTTATCCATGTACCATATCTGATGGAACAAGTTGTAAATGGTGATAGACCATCTATGGCACTAGAAGACATGGTAAAAGGATTAGAGAAATGTATAGAGGTCGTATGTAAGACTAGAAACGATAGTCATACTTCACATGGTACAGAAATGTAAAAAGGGGGATTACCCCTTTTTCTTCTTTCTTTCCTTCAAAGCTTTCTTTTCTGCTTTCTTTCTTTGTCGTAATACTTCTTCTGGATATTGAAGTGTATATGCTAACCAAAGAGGTTCTCCCTCCATAAGCTTACGTATCTCCTTATAATCCCTTGTTAAGAAATCAGCACCTGCTTCTACTAACGCTGCTGTACGTTCAGGTTTTGTTACGATACCAATATTAAACGTACCAGCTTGGGCACCAGATTGTAGATTTCTAGCACTATCTGTAATAAAGATGCAGCTATCTGCGTGCATCAATTGACAACACATTAGAATAGCCTCTGTACGTGTAGCACCATATCCAGATTTACCTAAGATCACATCAATGTAGGAATCAAGATCTGTATGACGCAAATACGCAACGACCGCATTCCGATCCCGGGCACTAACAATACCTACCTGATACCCATTTTTCTTTAACCAAACAAGAAGATCTTTGACCCCATGCATAGGACGGATCAAGTCGATCAAGTGATCATGTTCATATGAATTAAACTCATGTAAAGCTTCTTGGGTATCTACATGTGGAAGATAGTTCTTGAAGATATCTTCTGGATCACATCTAACAAGATCCTCTTCCTTTGTAACATCTGTTGTTATTTCCTTCTCATATACGGCAAATACATGACGATATGTGGCCATGATGGCATTCTCTGTATCCATGATGGCACCATCAAATGAGAAGAGCGCAGCTGGCTTAGCCGCATGTTTCTGCATCTTCTTCAATTCTTTTTCCGATATCTTCTCCATAAGATTTCCTCTATTTACTACTTATAGCATAGCATCAGAAGGTATTAAATTGCGATAAATATGCGATATATGTCGAAAACACTGCTGGTGCTTATGTTTATAATGCATTCTTCGTGATATATTATCATAGCGTAAAAATAAGAGGAGGACCTATGAGTAGTTTTGACAAAGAGATCCTTGAAGCTGTAAAAAAAGCAGTTAAGGAAGTATATGATATTGAACCAGATGAAAAGACAGTGATGGTAGAAGCACCACGTGATCCTAAGATGGGCGATTATTCAACAAGTGCAGCAATGCGTCTTGCTAAGACTTTGCATAAAGCACCAATGCAGATTGCAGAGCCGCTTGTTGCATATTTAAAAGAAAATTATAAGGGAGCTGAAAGCATTGAGATCGCTAAGCCTGGTTTCATCAACTTCCGTTTGAAGAATGATGTACTGTCTTCTGTTATCAATACAGTTATTGAAGCAGGTGATTCCTACGGTTCTAATGATTCTGGCAATGGTAAGAGAATGTTGGTAGAGTGGGTATCCGCTAACCCGACAGGTGATCTGCATTGCGGTCATGCTAGAAATGCAGCCTGGGGTGATTCTATCTGCCGTTTGATGGAGAAGAGCGGATATGATGTATTGCGTGAATACTACATTAATGATGCTGGTAACCAGGTAGTTAACCTTGGTGAATCTTTGATCTCCCGTTACTTTGAATATTTCGGCAAGGAATACCCGCTTCCAGAAGATGGATACCATGCTGAAGATGTAAAGCATATCGCTGCTGATATTGCTGAACATGATGGTGACAAGTGGTTGAATGCAGACCCAGCTGAGAGATTGACATACTTCAAGGCAGAAGGTGTTAAGAGAGAAATGGCTAAGATCGAGAAAGACTTGGATCTGTATCGTGTACATTTTGATTCTTGGATGCATGAAACATTCTTCTATGAGAATGATGCAGAGAGAATCAAGAAGTGCTTAGCTAGAATGGATGAGATGGGTCTCACATATGAAAAGGATGGTGCTTTGTGGTTTAAGAGCACAGAGTATGGTGATGATAAGGATCGTGTATTGCGTAAGAGCGATGGTACATTGGCTTACTTGACACCAGATATCGCAAACCATATCTACAAGATCGAGAGAGGTTATCCATACCTCATCGACTTGTGGGGAGCTGACCACCATTCTTATGTAACAAGAATGAAGCTGGCATTGAAGGCTTTAGGTTATCCTGAAGATACACTCCATGTTGACTTGATCCAGATGGTACGTATGGTCGAAGATGGTAAAGAAGTCAAGATGAGTAAGCGTACAGGTAATGCAATCACGATCCGTGAGTTGTGTGAAGATGTAGGCGTAGATGCTGCTAGATGGTTCTTTGTATCTAAGGATGTTGCAGGACATATGGACTTCGATATGAAGCTTGCTAGAACAAAGTCCAACGATAACCCTGTTTACTATGCACAGTATGCATACAGCCGTATGAACTCTATCGTTACAAAGGATGGTGTTCCTGCTTTTGTAAAGGCTGACAGCTATGACCGTTTGACAGATGAAAAAGAAATGTTGATGCTGAAGCTTATCTCTGAGTTCCCAGCCGAAGTTGCAGGTGCTGCCGCAAGCAGAAAGCCGAACCGTATCTGCGACTATATCTTGTCCCTTGTAAAGGTATTCCACAGTTACTACAACAGCAGCCGTGTCTATAATCCGGAAGATCTGGATCTGACAAATCAGAGACTTGGTTTGATTCACGCTGCCATGATCACATTGAAGAACGCACTAGATCTGATCGGTGTTACTGCACCAGAAAAGATGTAATAACAATTAGGGTCGTTTACATGGACTGTGTAAACGGCCTTTTGTTGTGGGGGAAGGAAGTTTGCGTTACGATGTGTGTAGAGGTTATGCACATGAAAGTAGAATTAAATGATGTTATAGATGCTATGGACGCATCTCGTAATGACGAAAATGTATTATTTGATCTAGATACCTATCAATTTATCTATCCAGACGGCAATGCTGATGAAGCAGGAAACTATGTGGATCTGCCAAGAAGAGAAGATCTGAATGATTACAAGATCATGGAAGATTTCATTGCATCCTTGGATGATGAAAAAGCAAAAGATTGGTTAGCAAATGCAATCCAAGGAAAAGGCGCATTCCGCCGTTTCCGTGCAGCTTGTGATCGTTTCTTACTTTTGGATGATTGGTATGACTTTGAAGAACAAGCACATCGTGACCAAGCAATCCAATGGTGTGAAGATAATGGTATTCTCTATGAAGAACAGATCATAGAAGAAGAAACAGAATTTGACTGGAATGATGACGAACAATTCCAAGTACAAGAAGAAAAAGAGCCAGAATACCGCCATGAACCAATCCGTATCGTACCTGTAACAGAAAGAAACTTCAGCAGTGTGATCCTGCTTGTACAGAAGTTTGATAAACGTACAAATTTAGATGGTTGTATGGAAGAATTGACACAGTATGTTCAAGATGGCGGTGTTATCTATGCATTAGCAGATGAAGGTAGAATGGTCGGTATCATCCGTGGTAAAGCCGAAAAAGAACACATGCTTTGTGACATGTTGTATGTAGAAGAAGAATACAGAAGACATGGATATGCACGGAAGTTAGTAGAAAAGCTGAATGAAGAACACCCAGTTGCTTTTGCCTTAAAAGAAGATGACCACAAAGGCAGAGCATTCTTAAATGCGATTGGATATGGTAAAGTACAATGCATCCTGATGACAGCGTAAGAGGTGATCGTGATGAAGAAAGTGTTGAGTCTTGCGGAAATAAAAGAAAAGATTTTGACAATGTCACAAGCCAATAAAGAATTAGATGAGAAAGACATCATGGAATTGGCAGAAAAGAATCAATTAAACGAAGAAGATGAAGAGACTCTTTTTAACTGGTGCCAAGAAAATGATATATTTATCGGGCAGTCAGATGATGATCTAGACGAAGAGGAAGAGGAAGCAGAAGAAACATCTTCTGAAGATGAAGATGATATGCAAGCTCCCTATACAGAAGAAAAGAGGAAAAATACCAAACTAGTAGATAGTGAATTACACTATCTCAAAGAAATAGGTGCTATTCCGCTTTTGACAGCAGAACAGGAAAAAGCAGCAGCTAAGGTATTAAAAGAAACAGATCCTGCTTCCACAGAATATAAAGATGCAAAAGATCTGATGATATCTTCTAACTTGAGACTTGTTGTTTCCATGGCAAAACAATACACCAACCGTGGTCTATCCTTCCAAGACCTTGTTCAAGAAGGAAACTTAGGACTGATGCGGGCAGTGGAAAAATTTGATTATGAGAAAGGTTTCCGTTTCTCAACATATGCAACATGGTGGATCCGTCAAGCTATGGTAAGAGCGATCGCAGATCAATCCAGGGATATCCGTATTCCCGTGCATATGAACGAACAGATCATCAAGGTGAATCGAACGCAAAGAGTATTGATGCAGGAATTAGGTAGAGAACCTAGTGATGAAGAAGTGGCAAAGAAGATCGGAAATGGTATGACAGTTGAGAAAGTGAGAGATATCCGTTCTATAGCCCAGCAGCCAGTTTCACTAGAATCCCCAACAGGAGAAGAGGATGACTCTGCTTTGATCGATTTCATCGAAGACAAGAAAGCAATGGATCCAGCAGCCTATGCCAGCAGTCAAGCAGTCAAAGATGCTGTGAATGAACTATTGAAGGAATTGCCGGAACGTGAAGAAATGATTTTGCGCATGCGGTTTGGTCTGGATGATGGTAGACCTAAGACACTGGAAGAAGTTGGCAATGCATGCCACGTTACCAGAGAAAGGATCCGTCAGATAGAGTCTAAAGCATTGCGCCGTCTGCACCAAATGTATAGAGGTGGCAGTATATTAGAAGATTTGAAGAATTGAGGAGTAAGAATGGACGCAGTTAGAGAAAAACTGAAACAGTTAGAAGCAGAATACGAAGGTATCAATCAGCAGCTTATGTCAGAAGCCGTTGCAAGTGATCCTTCCCAGATTGCAAAGTTGTCAAAACAGCAGGCCCACTTGGAAGGTTCTGTAGAAGCATGGCATCGTTTGCAAGATCTAGATGACCGTATTGCTCAAGCGGAAGAATTGAAGAAAGAAACAGACCCAGAATTGAAGGAAATGGCAGCCATGGAACTGGAAGAATGTCTGCCGGAACGGGAAGCATTACTGGAACATATCCAGCATCTTCTGATCCCACATGATCCAGATGATGATAATGACTGCATCGTTGAGATCCGTGGTGGTGCCGGTGGTGATGAAGGTAACATCTTTGCAGGTGACTTATACCGTATGTATACAAGATATGCGGAAAGCAAAGGTTGGAAGGTACAAGTTATGGAAGCTTCCCCAAGTGAAGCAGGTGGTTTCTCCCAGGTCGTATTTGCCATTAAGAGCAAATCTGATGGTGTCTATGGTTACCTGAAGTGGGAATCTGGTGTCCATCGTGTACAGCGTGTACCAAAGACGGAATCACAAGGACGCATCCAGACAAGTACAGCTACTGTATATTGCTATCCAGAAGTAGAAAAGAGTGACTTCGAGATCGATATGAATGACTTGGAGTTTGAAACACACCGTGCCAGCGGTGCCGGTGGTCAGCACATCAACAAGACAGACTCTGCCGTACGTGTTGTCCATAAGCCGACAGGTATCACTGTTAACTGCCAAGAAGGCCGTTCTCAGATCGAGAATAGAGAAACCGCATTAACGATCATCCGTGCCCGTGTCTATGAGCATGAACGTGAGAAGGAAGAAGCTAAGGCAGGTGCAGCAAGAAGATCTAAGATCGGTACAGGTGATCGTTCTGAAAAGATCCGTACATACAACTACCCTCAAAACCGTGTTACAGACCACCGTATCGGTCTTACATTGAATAGATTAGACGCCATCATGGACGGTAAGCTTGATCTTGTTATCGATGGTTTAAAAGCGGAAGATGAGAAGAATAAACTTGAGGAGAACAACTTGTGACAACATTTAACCAAGCAGTAAGAAAGTACGAAAAGAAATGTCGTGCAAACAATATCCCAACAGAGACAGTAATGGCTTTCATGGTCGAACTCTCCAAGAAAGAACGTTACTCACTCTATGCTTCTTTTGAAGAAAACATGCCTAAGGAACTAGAAGAAGCATTTGATGCAGGTATGGAACGTATCCTTAATGACGAACCACTGGAACATGTCATCGGCTATTCCTGGTTCTATGGATACCGCTTCATCGTCAATGAAGATGTCTTGATCCCACGTGTAGAAACAGAAGAACTCTGTGCTAATATCCTCGGGGAGATGGATCGTTATTTTCTGCATCAAGATAAGATCGAATGCGCTGACATTGGTACAGGATCTGGTGCTATTGCTATTACTTTGTGCAAAGAAGAACCACGTGTAGATATGATGGCTACAGATATCTCAGAAGAAGCTCTTGAAACAGCTAAAAAGAATGCAGAGATGAATGAAGCAAACGTACGTTTTACAGCAGGTGATATGTTGAAACCATTGATTGCTGAAGGTAAGAAACTGGATGTGTTGATCTCCAATCCACCTTATATCCCAGCTGAAGAAGAAATGGAACGTTCTGTTGTAGATTTTGAACCACATGTAGCACTATTCGGCGGCAGTGATGGGTTGAAGTTCTATCGTGAGATCTTTGCGGATTGTGAAAAGGTATTGAAAGAGAAAGCATTCATGGCATTTGAAATGGGTTGGGACCAGAGAGAAAGAATGTCTGCTCTTGTAGAGAGTATGTTGCCAGGATGGAGATACCGTATTCTCAAAGATATCAACGGTAAGGACAGAATGCTGTTCGTGTATAAGAATTTAGAGGACAAGGATTAAATCCAGTCCTTTTCTATAGGGGGAATATATGAGACTTGTTATACAAAGAGTTACAGAAGCAAGTGTTGCGATTAATGGTGAAGTACATGGTGCGATCGATCGTGGTTATATGATCTTGGTAGGTGCAGCTGATAGTGATGATGAAGCGATCGTTGCTAAGATGGCGGATAAAGTCGCAAAGATGCGTATCTTCACAGATGAAAACGATAAGATGAACTTGAGCCTGGAACAAGTATCCGGGGCTGTCTTATCTATCTCACAATTCACATTATTTGCAGACTGCAAGAAAGGCAACCGTCCTTCTTTCAGTGGTGCCGGTAAGCCGGAACATGCTGAAAAGATGTATTTATACTTTAATGAATGTTTGCGTAAGTATGGATACCGTGTTGAAGAAGGCATCTTTGGTGCAGATATGAAAGTACGTTTATTGAATGATGGTCCCGTAACGATTATCTTGGATTCAGATGTGATCCTCAGTAAATGAGAAAATCGTGTATAATAACACAAGTAAAAAAAGGGGAGATGTCATGGATAAATTGTTATACGGAAGCGTCTTGTCAGAACGTTTGAAAGATGAGATGCATGCTAAAGTGGAGCAATATTGCAAAGAAGGCAGACGCAGACCACGTTTGGATACATTGGTAGTAGGCGATGATCCTGCATCTCTTTCCTACATCAAAGGAAAGCAGAAAGCATGTGCATATGTAGGCATTGAGAATGTTGTACATCATATGCCAAGTTCTGTTACCCAAGAAGAATTAGAAGCAGAGATCATAAAATGCAATGAAGAAGATAGCTGTGATGGTATCTTATTACAAATGCCTTTGCCGGATCATCTAGATGCAAACCATGCGATCTTAACGATTGCAGCAGAGAAGGATGTAGATGGACTGCATCCGTTGAATGTAGGCAGGTTGTATGCAGGTGAAGCATGCTTTGCACCATGTACCCCAGTAGGGATCATGGCGATCCTAGATGCAATGGAATGTAAGATCGAAGGAGCAAGAGCAGTAGTTATTGGTAGAAGCCGTTTGGTAGGAAACCCAGTAGCGAGACTGTTGCAAGATAAAAATGCAACCGTAACGATCTGTCATTCTAAGACAGTAGACCTGCGTGCAATTACAAAAGAATGCGATATCGTTGTAGCAGCTTGCGGTAAAGCAAAGATGATCGATCATACATATATCAAAGAAGGTGCATATGTAGTCGATGTCGGCATCAATCGTACAGAAGATGGTCATATATGCGGTGACGTAGATACAGAAGATGTATTGCCGTACGTAACTAAGGTAACACCTGTTCCTAAGGGTGTAGGACCGATGACGATCTGCAGTTTGTTATTGAATACTTTGAAATCATATGAACAAAGGAGCAGGATCTGATGTTGGAATATGGTCTCAATGATATCGTTGAAATGAAGAAGCAGCATCCATGCCGTAAAGCTAAAACATGGAAGATCATCCGTATGGGTGCTGATATTAAGATCAAGTGTGAGGGATGCGGAGCAGTTGTCATGTTCCCGCGTCATGAGTTTGAAAAGAAGCTGAAGAAGGTCGTTCAGCATATAGAAGTGGAGGAGTAACATGGCTTTAACTGCTGGAATCGTTGGTTTGCCTAATGTAGGAAAATCAACATTGTTTAATGCAATCACAAACAGCCAGGTATTGGCTGAAAACTATCCGTTCGCAACAATTGCACCGAATGTCGGTGTTGTTGAAGTGCCGGATCATCGTATGGATGACTTCGTAAAGATGTTCAATCCAAAGAAGACGATCTATACAACATTTGAATTTACAGATATTGCAGGTCTTGTGAAGGGTGCTTCTAAAGGTGAAGGCCTTGGTAACCAGTTTCTTGCAAATATCCGTCAGACAGATGCGATCGTTCATGTTGTAAGATGCTTTGATGATGCAAACATCGAACATGTAGAAGGTTCTGTAGATCCAATCCGTGATATCGATGAAATCAACATGGAACTTTGCTTAGCAGATATGGATACCGTTAACAACCGTATCGGCAAGGTGGCTAAGAAGGCACAGACAAAGGACAAGGATGCTGTTAGAGAAATGGCTTCTTTGGAGAAGTTCCGTACAGCTTTGGAAGCTGGTACACCAGTTAGATTGCTGGAATTGACAGAAGATGATGACGCAAACTTGAAGAACTATGGTTTGTTGACATCTAAGCCGGTCATTTATGTTGCTAATATGTCTGACGAAGAGATCGCAGATCCAGAGTCTAATCACTATTACAATGCAGTAAAGGAATTCGCTGCTAAAGAAAATAGTGAATGCATCGCTGTTTGTGCAAAGATCGAACAAGAATTATCTGGTCTTGATAAAGAAGAAAAGAAGGCTTTCTTGGAAGATCTTGGTATCGAACAGTCTGGTCTTGATAAGATCATTCAGGCTGCATACCACTTACTTGGTCTGCGTACTTTCTTCACAGTTGGTGAACCGGAATGCAGAGCATGGACGTTCCGTGAAGGTATGAAGGCACCGCAGTGTGCAGGTGTGATCCATTCTGACTTTGAAAGAGGTTTTATCAGAGCTGAAGTATATAGTTATGAAGATCTGATGGAATATGGCACTGAGCAGGCTTTGAAGGAACATGGCAAGCTTCGTGTAGAAGGCAAGGAATATATCATGCAGGATGGTGATGTTGTCTTCTTCCGCTTTAATGTCTAATTTGAAAGTTGTGTGGAAGAATCATGTAATGCGTATCACTTGGATATAGTTGTGGTAGAATAAAACTACTAGGAGGTATTCAATATGAAATTGATCCTTGCAATCGTATCCAATGACGATGCATCTGCAGTTTCTTCTGCATTGACAAAGAATAATTTTTACATGACAAGACTTGCTACAACAGGTGGTTTTCTGAGAGCTGGCAATACAACGATCATTGTTGGTACAGATGATGATCTTGTTGATAAATGTATTGATATTATCGGATCTGAAGCGAAGAGACGTACAGAGATCGTACCATCTACAGCAAGTTATGACATTGGACGTTATGCATCCTTCCCGGTCGAAGTACAGATCGGTGGTGCTACTATCTTTGTCATTGATGTAGAACAGTTCAAGAAACTTTAAGGAAATGTAAAGGAAAGATTGGAAAATGATACGCCCCTATTACTGGACCATCCAGTAATAGGGTTTTTTATGAATTTGAAGTTAAATGTATAGAGATGTATCAAAGTACAGGATTTTGTCTGATTATCCAGAGTTATGTTTATGAGTGGAGTGATCTCTATTTCGAACATGGAAAAGAAGCTTTGCAGCACTTTAAAAAATAGATATTTGGTTCTTGCTGAAAAGCTGAACTTGATTACAGAGGTTAAAAACGGTAAACCATTGTGTGAAGCTGCTATATTAGTTAATTTTATAGACGGATTACGTGCAAAGAAATGTAGATCACCAAAAAAGATAATATGACTAAAAGGAAAACAGAAGAATAAGTACTAATTAAGAAAGCATTTGGAATCTTCCAGATGCTTTTTTTAGGTTGTATATGTCATAATGGAATGCATGGAGATCAGAAGAACAGAAGAACGTGATATTCCAGCTGTTGTTGCGTTGTATGATGCAGCTAGAGAATATATGCAAGAAAGTGGTATTCCACAATGGACAGCGGATTATCCAAATGCATTCGATGTCATAGAAGATATCAAGAAACAGTCAAGTTATGTTTTAGTAGATAAGGAAGAAGTGATTGCGACTGCTTGTATTTCATTTGGAGAAGATGTTTGCTATAGGGTAATAGAAGGAAAATGGATGAATGAAAGACCATATGGGGTCATTCATAGAATTGTGGTAAAGCCTGAGCAGAAAGGGAAAGATCTTGCAGGTAAATTCTTGAAAGAAGCAGTACGCTTAGCGGCAGAAGTTGGGGTGATAGATCTTAGGATCGATACACATGCAAAGAATATGGCGATGCGGAAGTGGATCGCAAAGCATGGGTTTGCTTATTGCGGTATCATCCATGTAGAAGACGGTACACCACGTTTTGCTTATCAGAAAGAGTTGTGATGAGGTTCTCTTAAAACAGAGAACTTTTTATTTGGGAAAAGAAAACATCCTCACAGGGAGGATGTTATTGCTTGTGTATGTTATTTAAGAAAGATAAGAGTTGCACTTTATGATTTGGCACTTTCTCATCCATAACAGCTTCCAGGATACAGTGCAGTGCTTCACCTACAGCTGGTCCTTTATAACCAAGAGAAGTGAGGTCTTTGCCATTTACAGCAAGATCCTGCAGATGCCAACAATAAGCGTCATTGACTAAACTTGTATATAAGATACGTGCTGTAGCACTGTCGAAGTCTTCTTGCAATGCTGAGCGGAAGGCAAGATAAGTATCAATATCTACTTTCATACGAGAAAGAACATGACGCATGGCAATAGGAGTCGTGAGATCAGAATCTGCATATGTTAAGAGATCTTTGACGGTTGTTTGAAATGTATTTGCGTATTTCATTCGTTTTAAGATCGTATGGACACGGTTGGTATCATGTAATGGATATAACAAGAGAGCCAAACGTATTTCTGGCGAAGCAGTATGCTCGTTTTGAAGCGTATGTATGACTTTAGCATAGTCTTGGATCTCTAGTATCTCTGGTAAGAAGACAGCAATCACATCTTGATAATCCATAAGACAAGATGCACAACCCGTGCTTTTGAGGATACCGTTGAATTCTTCTGTAATACGTTCGGTAGATACATAACGCAAAGTATCTTTCAACGCCCGCAGGACACGTGCTGTTTCAGGTTCGATCGTGAATGATAACCGTGCCGCAAAACGTAGAGCCCGCAGGATACGTAAAGCATCTTCACTAAATCTCTTCTTTGGATCACCAATGCAGCGGATGATGTGGTCTTCTAGGTCTTGTTTGCCGTGGAAGAAGTCTAGAATGCCCTCATTTGGACGATAACACATGGCATTGATCGTGAAGTCACGTCTTTGACAATCTTCCTGTAAAGCACTTGTAAAGGCCACAGAATCTGGATGTCTATGATCCTTGTATGTACTATCTTTACGATATGTAGTGATCTCGATCGGATGATGAGAACTCATAACCGTAAGAGTACCATGCTGGATACCTGTTTCAATACAATGATACCTTTTGAATACCTCTTTCATTTGCATCGGTAAAGCATTTGTCGTGAGATCATAATCATGAACAGGCTGGTTTAACAAAGCAGAACGAACCGCCCCGCCTACAACATATGCTTCATAACCATGACGGTCCAGCTCTTGTATGAGCACATTTACATAATTTGGAATATACATGCCACCATTATATATAAACTTAGTAGCACTAGGATACAGGAAACTTCCATTTCTGTATAATAAAGATAGTAAGAAAGCGAGATTTTATATATGAGAATTGGGCAGAGTACAGATATCCATCGTTTAGTAGAAGGAAGGAAGTTGATCATAGGTGGTGTAGAGATACCACATGAAAAGGGGTTGTTAGGACATAGTGATGCGGATGTTCTTGTACATGCAATTGCGGAAGCAGTACTAGGTGCTTTAGCATTAGGAGACTTGGGACATTATTTCCCTGATACAGATCCTAAGTGGGAAGGTGTTTCTTCTTTGGTTATCTTAGATGAAGTAACGAAGATGATGGAAGAAAAGGGATATAAGATCGGGAATATAGATAGTCTAGTATTGATCGAAAGACCAAAGATGGCCCCGCATATTCAAAAGATGAGAGAAAACATTGCCAAGGCTCTGCATACAGATGTAGACTGTGTTAGTGTAAAGGCAACAAGAGGAGAGAAACTTGGGTTTGTTGGACATGAAGAAGGTGTTCTAGCACAGGCAGTTGTCTTGCTGGAGGAGCTTTGATGTTTGTAAAAACAAATGAAACAAAGGTCCTGCGTGATCCCATCCATGGGTATATCCATATTGACCATGAAGTAATATGGCAGTTAGTGAATGCAGCATGGTTCCAAAGATTACGTAGGATCCATCAATTAGGCGGTGCTTACATGGTCTATCATTGTGCGGAACATTCTCGTTTTGGTCATTCTTTAGGTACATATGAAGTTGTAAGAAGAATGGTAACGGAAGTACCAGATCTTGTAGCCGCTTTAACTGAAAGAGAGAAGATCACAGTCATGGCAGCAGCTTTACTGCATGATATAGGACATGGACCGTATTCACATGCCTTTGAGTCGATCAGTCATATGAGTCATGAAGAGATGACTTGTAAGATCATCACAAAAGATCCAGAGATACGTTCTATCTTAAATCAGGCAGACAAAGGATTAGCAAAAGATGTTGCAGATGTGATTCGGCATAAGAGTGCCAACCCTTTACTGCCGCAGTTGATCTCTTCTCAATTAGATGCGGATAGAATGGACTACTTATTACGCGATGCTTACTTCACAGGTACAGCCTATGGGGAATATGACTTAGATCGTATCCTGCGTACATTACGTGTAGAACAAGATCGTCTTGTTGTAAAAGAATCAGGTGTCTATGCAGTAGAAAACTACATCATGGCAAGATACCACATGTATTGGCAGGTATATTACCATCCCTCTGCACGGGCATATGAATGCTTATTACAAGGGCTGTTCAACCGTTTAAGAGATCTAACAGATCCCATGGAAGAACATGTTATCCCAGAATTTAGACCACTGATTACACAAGAAAAGCTATGTATCGGCACCTACTTTGCTTTAGATGACAGTACATGTTCCTATGGCTTTGCCAAACTAAGAGAACACAGTGATGCGATCGTAAGAGACTTTGCGTCTAGATTATTAGATAGAAGATTGTTCAAGTATGCGGATAGTGATCCTAAAGAAAAAGATAGGATCGCAGATATGTTAAAAAGACGTGGCTATGATCGGAAGTATTATTTGCAATCTGATGAAGTAAGACAAAGACCATATGTTCCATATAACGGAGAAGCAGGTTCGGTATTTGTGAGAATGGATGATGGTAGCGTACGAGAGTTATCCAATGCAAGTAATATCGTCTATAGTTTGATACATGGGCCAGGGAAGGATGAGAAGAAGATCTTCTTTCCAATAGATTGAGAGGGAAACCTCTCTTTTTGTTTTTGATCTTTGGAAATATAGAGAAAAATAGACATTTTTTATGTTTTGCGATACATAAGCCTGAAGAAACTGTTAAGAAAGATTGACATTCAAGGTGTGTTGGATAAAATCGTACGTGATGAAAGTAATGGTACGTTTACTGCAATATGATATGCAGGAAAAAACAGAGATTGTGGTCGCTGATACAAGCGGGATTCTGAGGGGAGATAAGCTTTCTTATTTTGAGAAAGAAGGCATCCGCCATGATATTTTATTTGGCGATGATCAAGTTGTCTTGAAAAGAGGCGAGTCGTTCGGCAGTGAAGTTTATTTACCGCAGTTTGGCAGAGGCACAGGACAAGTGCATTCACCATATGGAACGATGCGTTTAGAGACACAACTGTTGCATAAAGAAAAGACAGCGGATCGATGGACAGTAGAGTACCAGATCGTCGGCACTGGGGGACCAGTGTCTCATATGAAGCTTGTGTGGTACATTACGATGCAGGCTTAGCAGCAAATGCTGCAGGGCGTGAAATCAGCCCGGGAGGTTTTATAGATGAGTGCTAAAGAAACAATGACAGATGTTGCGTATAACTGGATGGTAGACGCAAAGAAGGAAGTTGAATTTCTAGAATTGTGGAAGACAGTATCTGAAAAGATGGCTATTCCGGAAGATAAGCAGAAGCGTAAGAAGAGTCAGTTCTATAGTGAATTGATGCTGGATAACAGATTTGCTTCTCTTGGCGGAAACAAGTGGGATCTTCGTAATCGTCGTAAGTTTGATGAACTGCATGTAGACACAGAAGACATTGAATTGGATGATGAGGATGATGCAGATTCCAGTGAGATCGAGATGGAAGGTCTGGATCTTTCTGATCAGGATAACGAGAACAATAAGTACTAAGCACATAAGATCGGGTGACCGGTCTTTTCTTATACTTTGGTGAAATAAACGCAAATCTTGTGAGAAAATGGGCAAATGGCATCATTGTGCTTTAAATTCTTTGCAAAACATACTAGAATGTTTATGCAAAAACTAGGAGGAATAAACAATATGGTAATGGTTTCTGCTACAGAAATGATCAACAAGGCTCATGAAGGTCATTATGCTATTCCAGCATTCAACACAAACAATCTGGAATGGACAAAGTGCATTCTGCAGGCTGCAGAAGAAATGAAGTCCCCTGTCATCATTCAGTGCTCTGAAGGTGCTGGTAAGTACATGGGTGGTTTCAAGATGGTTGCTGATATGGTTAGAGATCTGCATGATTCTATGGGAATCACAGTTCCGGTTGCTCTTCATCTTGACCACGGCACATATGAAGGTGCTAAGAAGTGCATGGAAGTAGGCTTTACTTCCGTTATGTTCGATGGTTCTCATTACTCCATCGAAGAGAACATTGAAAAGTCCAAGGAGATCATCGCTTTGGCTCACGAGAAGGGTATCTCTGTTGAGTGCGAAGTAGGCGGCATCGGCGGTGTTGAAGACGGCGTTGCTTCCAACGGTGAATTGGCTGATCCTGCTGAATGCAAGATGGTTGCTGACCTCGGTGTTGACTTCCTTGCTGCTGGTATCGGTAACATCCATGGTAAGTATCCGGCTGACTGGGCTGGTTTGAACTTCGAAAGACTCGATGAGATCGACCATGCTGTAAACGGCAAGCCGCTCGTTCTCCACGGTGGTTCTGGTATCCCGTTCGAACAGGTACACAAGGCAGTTACACTTGGTGTTTCTAAGGTAAACATCAATACAGAACTTCAGCTTGAGTTCGCAGCTGCTACTCGTAAGTACATCGAAGAGGGCAAGGATCTTGAAGGTAAGGGTTATGACCCTCGTAAGCTCCTTAAGCCAGGTGCTGAAGCTATCACAGCTAAGGCTAAGGAACTCATCAAGGCTTACGGTTCTGACAACAAGGCTGAATAATCATTCTTACGAATTAGACACAGTGTATGCTGTGTCTTTTTCTTTGGGGGTCGTATAATGGAAGCGGAAGGTAGGTGGATCATGCCAAAATCAGCTAGAAATCCGCGTTTATCACAAGAAGAGAAGAATCTAGAGAATGAGAAGATTCGTCAGAAAGTAGCAAAGGATCAGTTGGAAGAACAAGCAAGAGGACAGAATATGTTCGCAAAAGAAAACTGGCCTGCTTATCTTTTAGCTACCTTTTTACCACCGATCGGTATTTGGTACATTTGGTTTAAACAAGATAAGCATAAGCTTACTAAGGTATCTATGGTCTTGTGGACGATCTTGGCTTGTATGATTATGATCGAGTTTGCGGTGATCATGAGTACGCAGGCTTAAGGGCAATTTGCCCTTTTTTCTTTTTTTGAGAGAGAAAATCGGGTAAGATATAATGTGATATGCATTATGAACAAAGTGCGTGTCGTTTATAGTATGGATCTGATACTGTAAAGACAATTATGAATATGATATTTTTGCAAGAACGAGAGGAGGATCTTATGCCAAAAGTAATCAAGATCGAAGGTGGTCATCAGCTGGAAGGCGAAGTGGCAATTTCTGGTAGTAAGAATGCAACGGTAGCGTTGATTCCTGCTGCGGTATTGGCCAATGGACCTGTTACCATTGTTGGTGTTCCAGAGATCGAGGATGTAAAAAACCTTTCTGAAATATTAAAATTGTTAAATGTTGAAGTTCATCAGCCTGCATCGGATCATTTGATCATTGATCCTACACATATGAGAAACATTGATCTAACAGCAGATGCTGTTACAAAACTGCGTGCTTCCTACTATTTCATGGGTGCTTTGCTTGGTAAGTATCATTATGTCAGAATGAAGATGCCGGGTGGCTGCTACTTGGGACCTCGTCCTATCGATTTGCATTTGAAGGGATTTGAAGCTTTAGGTGCAACGGTGGAATATAACAGAGGCTGCTATGAGATCAAAGCAGATCGTTTGATCGGGGATAAGATCTTCTTAGATATTTCATCTGTTGGGGCAACCATTAACATTATGATGGCTGCTGTGTATGCGGAAGGTAAAACAACGATCGAAAATGCTGCAAAGGAACCAGAGATCATCGATGTTGCCACATTGTTAAATAAAATGGGGGCACGGATCAGAGGTGCTGGTACGAATGTAATTACAATCGATGGTGTAAAGTCATTGGGTGGCTGCTTCCATGAGATCATTCCAGATCGTATTGAGGCGGGTACGTATATTGTAATCGCTGCTGCTTGTGCAAAGAAAGTAAAGATCACGAACATCATTCCTCATCATTTAGAGGCTTTGCTCTCAAAACTGGAAGAAATGGGTCTCAAGATGGATATTACCGTAGATAGTGTTACGATCGAACATACTGATCATTTACGTCCGATCGATGTGACAACAAAGCCGTATCCTGGTTTTGCGACAGATCTGCAGCAACCGTTGACTGTTCTTCTCACGCAAGCTGAAGGTGAATCCAAGGTGGAAGAAACGATCTACATTGAACGCTTTAAGCATTGTACAGAGTTGGCTAAGATGGGTGCGAATATCGAACTTGGGGCAGGGGAAGCAGAGATCCATGGTCCTACACCGTTGTATGGTACAAAGGTAGCAGCGACAGATTTGCGTTGTGGTGCTGCTATGGTCATTGCAGGTCTTTTAGCAGAGGGTGTTACAACGATCTCTAATATCTATCATATCGATAGAGGATATGACCATATTGATGAGAAATTAAATGCATTAGGAGCGAAGGTTTGGCGTGAGCGTGTAGAGGACGAAGACGAGAATTAGTTCTTGAGTTTACTATGAGCACATGCTAATATTACATAGCAACTTTCTTTGCGCACGTATAGAGGCGTAAGGCAGAAGGAGGAAATGAACATGAAGAAGGGTATTCATCCGGATTATCACAAGGCTAAGGTCATCTGCACATCTTGCGGTGCTGAATTCGAAACAGGTTCTGTATTGGAAGAAATCAAGGTTGACTCTTGCAGCAACTGCCATCCTTTCTACACAGGTAGACAGAGATTTGCTCAGGCTGCAGGCCGTGTTGAAAAGTTCAATAAGAAGTACGGACTTAAATAATCCAATCTCATTTAGAGCAAACAAGACTCGGTATATATGCCGGGTCTTTTTTGTTGGGAAAAAGTAAATTGTTGATTATAATCAATGATTTATTTTGGGGTTGAGGCAATGATAGAAATGTGATCGGAGGTGGACATATGACAGAAGGATATATCCATTCGATAGAAACGTTTGGTTCCGTAGATGGACCAGGTGTTAGATTCGTGATCTTCATGCAAGGTTGTGCAATGAGGTGCCGTTTCTGCCACAATGCGGATACTTGGAAGATGCATGCATCAGAAAAAATGTGTGCAGATGCATTGTTGGATAAAGCAGAAAGATATCGTAGTTATTGGGGCAATGAGGGTGGTATTACCGTCAGTGGTGGTGAACCGTTGTTGCAGATCGATTTTGTGCTGGAGTTATTCCAAAAGGCAAAAGAAAGAGGCATTCATACATGCATTGATACAGCATTGCAGCCATATACAACAAGTGGAGAGTGGGCTGATAAGTTCCAGCAATTGATGGAAGTGACAGATCTCTTGCTTGTTGATATTAAGCATATCGATGCCCAAGCCCATCGTGATCTTACAGGTGTAGACAATCGCAATATTCAAGAAGGTCTGCAGTACTTGAGCAAGATCAATAAGCCAGTCTGGATCCGTCAGGTATTAGTACCAGGGATCACAGATGACGAAGATGCACTGCATCGAACAAGAGAGTTCATTACTACATTAAACAACGTTGTGAAGATAGAAGTACTTCCATACCATGCTTTGGGAGCGTATAAGTGGGAGAAACTTGGTATGAAATACACGTTGGATGGTGTAGAAGCGCCTTCTGCAGAGTCAGTGCAGAGAGCGGATGATATTTTACAAGGAAGAGAGGTTTGAACAATGACAGAAGCTTACAGAGGATTCAAAGGAACACATTGGCTGGCTGACATTAACGTCAGAGACTTTATCCAGAACAACTACACACCTTATGAAGGTGATGAGTCTTTCTTGGCAGATCCTACAGATGCTACAAACAAGCTTTGGGGCAGAGTACAGGAATTGCAGAAGGAAGAACGTGCAAACAATGGTGTCTTGGAGTGTGAAACAGAGATCGTTTCCGGCTTGACAGCATATGGTCCTGGTTACATCGATGAGAGTATGAAGGACTTGGAAAAGGTCGTAGGTTTGCAGACAGATAAGCCGTTGAAGCGTGCTTTCATGCCTTATGGCGGTATCAAGATGGCACAGCAGGCTGCTGAGAACTATGGCTATAAGATCAACGAGAAGTTTGATCAGATCTTTAACGAATATCATAAGACACATAACCAGGCAGTATTTGATGCTTATACAGCAGAAATGAAGGCTGCTCGTCATTCTCACATCGTTACAGGTCTGCCGGATACATATGGTAGAGGTCGTATCGTTGGTGACTATAGAAGAGTTGCTTTGTATGGTATTGATCGTTTGATCGAAGAAAAGAAGACAGATCTGAAGAACTGCGGTGATGGTACAATGCTCGATAACATCATCCGTCAGCGTGAAGAGATCGCTGAACAGATCCGTGCTTTGCAGGGTATGAAGAAGATGGCTGAAGTATATGGCTATGACATTTCTAAGCCTGCAACAAATGCAAAGGAAGCTGTACAGTGGTTGTACTTTGGTTACTTGGCAGCGATCAAGACACAGAATGGTGCTGCTATGTCCGTAGGTCGTATCTCCACATTCCTCGATATCTATATCGAAAGAGATATTAAAGAAGGTACATTGACAGAAAGCGAAGCACAGGAACTTATCGACCATATGGTCTTGAAGTTCAGAATGGTTAAGTTCGCTCGTATCCCTTCCTACAACCAGCTCTTCTCTGGTGACCCAGTATGGGCTACATTGGAAGTAGCAGGTCTTGGTATGGACGGTCGTCACATGGTTACAAAGAATGACTACCGTTTCTTGCATACACTTGAAAACATGGATCCTTCCCCAGAACCGAACCTCACAGTTCTTTATACAAAGGCATTGCCGGAAAACTTCCGTAAGTATGCTGCAAAGATTTCCATCACAACATCTTCCATCCAGTATGAGAATGATGATGTTATGCGTCCAATCTGGGGTGATGACTACAGCATCTGCTGCTGTGTATCTGCTACAGAAACAGGTAAGGAAATGCAGTTCTTCGGTGCTCGTGCAAACTTGGCTAAGTGCTTGTTGTATGCCATCAATGGTGGTAAGGATGAGAAGTTCTTGGATAAGCAGGGCAACCATATGCAGGTAGGTCCAGAATATGCTCCAATCACTTCTGAATACCTCGACTTTGATGAAGTTATGCATAAGTATGACTTGATGATGGACTGGTTGGCAGGTCTGTATGTCAACATCCTCAACCTCATCCAGTACATGCATGATAAGTACTACTATGAAGCTGCTGAAATGGCTTTGATCGATACAGATGTTAGAAGAACATTTGCTACAGGTATTGCAGGTTTCTCCCATGTTGTAGACTCCCTTTGTGCAATCAAGTATGCAAAGGTTAAGACAGTTCGTGATGAGACAGGTCTTGTTGTAGATTATGAGATCGAAGGTGACTTCCCTCACTATGGTAACGATGATGATCGTGCAGATGATATTGCTGTATGGTTGTTGAAGGAATTCTTGACAAAGGTCAAGAAGCACCACACATACCGTGATTCTGAAGCTACAACATCTATCCTCACAATTACATCTAACGTTGTATACGGTAAGGCTACTGGTGCATTGCCAGATGGTAGAGCAGCATTCAAGCCTTTCGCTCCAGGTGCTAACCCAGCTTATGGTGCTGAAAAGAATGGTCTCTTGGCTTCCCTTAACTCTGTTGCTAAGCTGCCATATGAATATGCTTTGGATGGTATCTCCAATACACAGACGATCAATCCAGGTGCTCTTGGTCACTCTGATGATGAACGTATTGATAACTTGGTACGTGTTATGGATGGTTACTTCTCCAATGGTGCACACCACCTTAACGTTAACGTATTTGGTGTAGATAAGTTGAAGGATGCTATGGAACATCCGGAAAAGCCGGAATATGCAAACTTCACAATCCGTGTATCTGGTTACGCAGTTAAGTTCATCGACTTGACACGTGAACAGCAGATGGACGTTATCTCCCGTACTTGCCACGAAACAATGTAAGTTTCTTACTAAGGTCTTCTTTTCCACAAGAAAGGGAGACCTTTTTCACTGGTAAAACCATGTATCATTTCCTATAATCAGACGTATGAATGATGCATATGCAAGAGAAAGGATCCTGCTTGGAGGATCCGCAATGGATAAACTTCATAGATCTAGAGTAGCTGTCTTTGGTCTTGGCGGTGTAGGTGGGAATTGTGTAGAAGCACTGGTGAGAAGCGGAGTTGGTACATTAGATCTCATTGATCATGATGATGTCTCTGTTACAAATATCAATCGTCAAGTCTTTGCGACAAGGGAAACAGTTGGTATGTTGAAGACAGATGCAGCTAAGAAACGTATCATGGCAATCGATCCGGATGTAAAGGTGAATCTCTATCCTAAGTTTTATTTACCAGAGAATAGAGAAGATTTTCCGTTTGCACAATGGGATTACATCGTTGATGCGATAGATACTGTTTCAGCTAAGATCGATATTATTATGGCTGCTAGAGAACTGCATATTCCGATCATTTCTGCTATGGGATGCGGGAATCGTCTAGATCCTACTAAACTATGTGTAATGGATCTATTTGATACGAAAGATGATCCTTTAGCAAAGGTGATGCGGCGTGAGCTACGTAAGCGTAAAGTCGATCACTTGAAAGTTGTATGCAGTAAAGAACTGCCGATCGCGGCTAAAGTTATAACGGATGAACCATTACCACCTGGTAAGCGTTCTATCCCAGGAAGCAGTGCTTTTGTACCACCTGCAGCAGGTATTATGATCGCTTCGCAAGTTGTACAGGATCTAATAGAAGAGGGAGAAAAAGAAAATGGATAAACAGACAGGAAATCGTTACTATACACAGAACACAGGTTATACAAGTGATGAGAAGAAACTCATCCGTAATCTTCGTAAGTGTTCTAGAAAAGAACAAGAGATCCTCAAGGTCTTAGTAGAGAAGACAGCCATGCATTTAACAAAATTGGATGACTTGTCCAACTTATTAAAGTAATGATGCAGCAGGGATATAGGAACATAAATGTTTGTATATCCCTTTTATTGACATTGTGTCACTACATATGTAGAGTGAATGCAATAGGAGGTGAAGAATGCGGGTCATGAGTGAAGCTGAAACAAAGATCGCTGAATGGATATGGGCAAATCCCAACATTAAGTCTGTTGATCTGGTAAGGATGTGTGAATCCAACTACGGCTGGAAACAATCCACGGTATATACACTGATCAAGAGAATGCGTGAAAAAGAAGTTCTCATAAATGAAAACGGAAGATTACGCATGACGATCGATCGGGATGGGTATTACCACAACCGGGCAGCAGAGTTTCTAGAAACACAGTATCAAGGTTCCTTGGTACGTTTCTTGGAATGTTGTTTACAAGATGGTGTTGATAAAAGAACAGCGGGAGAGTTGATGCATGTTATCCGCAAGTATACAAAATGAGAAATAAAGATTGGTTTATATTTTTGAATGTAGGTGGTTTGTTTCTAGCCTTATTCGGCGGTATATTGCTGCTATTTAACGGTTCAACAACTTCATTGTCAACGTTCTATGCAGCTTGTACAGCTGGTGGTATTGCTTTAACAGGTATAGGTTACTTAGTACAGTTATCTGTATATAGGATCATAGAACCGCGTAAAGTCAGCCAGGCTGTTATTTTCTGGTGTTTAGAAGCACTCATGATGATGATGATTTTCATGAGTTATAGAAATGCAAAATTGGCAGAAGCAGAACATGTCTTGATCCGTCAAGTGCCTGCTGTATTGTTACTAATCGTGGCACATTCCTACTTCTTTAAACATATCGTACCGTTGGATGATCAAGCAGTAGATAACATCCTTGGTGATCGTAAGACGGAATATATGAACAAAGATGAAAGAAGATATACCATGATGGTCACATCTGTTCAGGATCGTATGGAAGATGTTGAAGTTACAGGTATTCTGCATGGAGAAGCTCTTGTTGGTGATGATGTATTACTGATCGGCGATGATCAAAGTGAGACTGTTGTACATATTAAGGATATCCGTAAAGACGATGTCTCTTATCCTTCCATGAAAGACAGCATGGCAACACTTGTTTTGACAGGATGTAAAGCAGGGGATATTGAGAAGTTTGCGGTTCTTGCGAGTGTGCACATGCATGGCAAGAAACCAATGGATAATAACGAAAATCCTTTACTGCTGGGCATGACGTATGAATATGCACAGTATTGCCGCAATCTTGACTTTATGACACGCTTTGTCAAAGTGCTTGTACATAGTAGATTTACCGTACCAGTTGTATTAAATCCAGTCGATGCACAAGGACATACACAGATCGGATTCATGGCGGTGGATCGTCAATCATTGACAGGTGAAACAGAGAAAGCTTTTGCTTTATTCAGTGATGGGCAGGCCCTGAAGTCTTGGAAGTTATTGTATAAAGAAGGCAAAGGACCAAATACGATGTGCATCACATTCCAGGATGCTGTTTCGATCATGAGAAAGAATAACCAAAGTATGGTGATCAATCCATTTGGACCGATCTATGTGTATCTGCCTTCGGATCTGATCAATATGATCATCGGACAACAGTCATATCGTGATGAGTTCGGTGTGCCTGGTTCACAGAAGATGAGTTTTGATAATCAGGATAAGAACGAATAAAAAATGTTTTTACGTGTATCACATAAGATAGTAAAATAAGAAGCAAACAAGGGCGGCATGGTATGTCATGTATCTTGTCTGCTTCTTTTTTATAGTGATGCATATAGGAAGGAACTGTTATGAGTGAATATGTAGAACGCGTTATTGCGGAAGTGAAAGCTAAGAATCCCGATCAGCCGGAATTCCTACAGTCTGTAGAGGAAGTATTGCATAGTATCGATTCTGTTGTACAACAGCATCCTGAGTATGAGCAGGCAGCTCTTTTGGAACGCTTGACAGAACCAGAGAGACAGATTATGTTCCGTGTTGTTTGGACAGATGATGAAGGACAGGCACATGTCAATAGAGGATATCGTATCCAGTTCAATGGTGCACTTGGTCCATATAAAGGCGGTATTCGTTTCCACAAAACAGTAAACTTATCTATCTTGAAGTTCCTTGGTTTTGAGCAGATCTTCAAGAATAGTTTAACAACACTGCCGATTGGTGGTGGTAAGGGTGGATCAGACTTTGATCCCCATGGTAGAAGTGATGCTGAGATCATGCGTTTCTGCCAAGCATTCATGACGGAGTTATATCGTCATATCGGTCCAAATACAGATGTACCTGCTGGTGATATCGGTGTCGGCGGTAGAGAAGTAGGTTATATGTTTGGACAATACCGCAGAATCCGTGATTCCTATGATAATGGTGTATTGACAGGAAAAGGATTATCCTTCGGCGGTTCTTTGATCCGTCCTGAAGCAACTGGTTATGGTGTGCTGTATTACGCTGATCGTGTGTTTTCTCATGAAGGAGAATCCATGCAGGGCAAGACAATCGTGATCTCTGGTTATGGTAATGTAGCTTGGGGCGTATGTAAGAAGGCTGCTCAGCTTGGAGCAAAGGTTGTTACATTGTCTGGTCACAATGGGTATGTTTATGATCCAGAAGGTATTACAACAGATGAAAAGATCAACTATCTCTTAGAGATGCGTTCTTCTCGTCATGCAAATATCAAGATGTATGCAGAGAAGTTTGGCTGTGAGTTCCATGAAGGTGAGAAGCCTTGGTCTGTAAAGGGGGATATCTGCATCCCTTGTGCTACGCAGAATGAGATTGGTCTTGTAGAAGCAGAACAGATTGTAAACAATGGTACAAAGTTCTACTTTGAAGGTGCCAACATGCCTGCTTCTAATGAAGCATTGGCTTACCTGCAGGCACATGGTGTATTGGTAGGTCCTGCTAAAGCTGCTAACGCTGGTGGTGTAGCAGTATCTGCTTTGGAAATGAGTCAGAATAGTGAAAGATTGGCTTGGTCTAGTGAAGAAGTAGATGAGAAGTTGAAGCGTATCATGGCGAATATATGTGATGCGTCCTATGCAGCTGCAGAACGTTACGGCATGGGGAAGGATCTTATTGCTGGTGCAAATATTGCTGGTTTTGAAAAAGTGGCGGAAGCTATGCTTGCACAGGGATTGTTCTAAAATATTATGGAAGAGTCGGTATATGAGTACCGACTTTTTCTTAAGAAATGTGTTGTATAATACATATATGAAGATTGAAGTCATCATCAACCCCGCAGCTGCAGCAGGACGCACATTAAAAATATGGCAGAAATTAGAAAAAGTACTGAAGGAAGAAGGATGTGCCTATCGGGTATATCTTTCAACCTTAGATCATGGTATACAAACAATATGCAAAGAGCTGACAACGGATCTTCATGAGGATATCGATATCTTGATCGTGGGTGGTGATGGTTCTATGAACGAAGCTGTCAATGGGATCTGTGATTTCCAGCATGCAAGACTTGGTTTTATTCCTTGCGGATCGGGTAATGATCAGATCAGAGATATGCAATTAACAAAAGATCCTGTTGTTGTATTACGGAAGTTTCTGGAAAATAAGGTCGTAAGATGTGTGGATGTAGGTGAAGTTATCTACCATTGTACACAGGACAGGATCGATAAAAGAACAGGGACAGTGGATTCGCATGTTAGAAAAGAAGATATCACAAGAAGGTTTAATGTAAGTGCTGGAATCGGATTTGATGCGGATGTATGTCATGGTGTGCAAGTGTCAAAATGGAAACCGTATTTCAATAAATTGCATATAGGCAAGTTGATCTACCTGTTTGTAGCTTTACGTTTCATATTTAGAAATCATAGTTTTGCATTATCCTACCAGACAGAAGAAGGTGAGAAATGTATTTCACGTGTTATGTTTTTGGCAGGTATGAATCATGCATATGAAGGCGGTGGATTCATGTTTGCACCAGATGCTTCCTATACAGATGGTAAGTTAGACTTATGTATTGCGAAGGATCTGAGTGTGTTCTCTTTTATTCGTGTATTTGTGCATGCATGGACTGGTTCACATGTGAAATATAAAAAGCATGTAGAGATGGTTAAGACAGATCATGTTAGGATCGTGACAGAAGAACCTTTGTGGGTACATACAGATGGTGAGGTCGTTTGTCGTAGTACAGATATTGAACTGCATGTACTGAGGGATCATCTTCAATTGCTTGTATAAAGAAGACGGGATGCCGTCTTTTTGATTTAGGAGGTTTATGAAATTTGCTCATTTAGGGGACCTGCATTTAGGTATATCCTTAAACCATATCAGAATGGTAGAAGAACAAACATATATTTTGGATCAGATCATTTCGATCCTAAAAGAAGAAAAGCCGGATGGCTTGCTCATTGCTGGTGATGTATTCGATAAAGCAGTGCCAAGTGCGGAAGCTGTTGTGATGTTGGATCACTTCTTGTTTCAATTGGCGGAGATGCATATGGAAACATTCATGATCGCGGGGAATCATGACAGTGGAGATCGTCTTTCCTACGCAGGTTCTCTTTTAGAGAAGCAGGGTATCCATATTACGGGTAATTATATAGGTAAGATAGTTGGTCATACGATGCAGGATGCGTATGGAGAGGTTTGTGTATGGACCTTGCCTTTTATCCGTCCTAGTTATGTGAATCGTTATTTAGAAAATGACATGGTGGAGGACTATACCCAAGCAGTACAAAAGGCTGTTGCCTCGAGAGAGATCGATGAAAGCAGACGAAATGTCATTCTTTCCCATCAGTTTGTAACAGGGGCTAGTGTGGAACCAGATGGATCAGAACAATTGATGGTAGGTGGTTTGGACCAAGTATCTGCTTCCGCCTATGAAAAGTTTGATTATGCAGCATTAGGTCATATTCATTCATTTCAGAAAGTCAAAGGTGGTGAGATCTATTATTCAGGAACACCATTAAAGTATTCCTTCTCAGAAGAGAATGATGTCAAAGCAGTACAGTTTGTAGAGTTGAAGGAAAAGGGAAATGTGACAACATATCGCCGGGAATTGAAACCGCTTCATGAGATGAGAACAGTGAAGGGAAAGTATGCTGATCTTTTATTGCAGGCCCAGCAGGATCCAAGACCAGATGATTTTATTCGTGTTATTCTGACAGATGAAGAAGAGATTGATCAGGCAGTAAGACATTTACGAAATGTATGGCCGAATGTATTGCGTCTTGATTATGACAATGCTCGTACAAAGGCCTTGCAGGAAGAAATGCCGGAGATCGATGATACGAAAACACCATTGGAAGTTTGTGCTGAGTTCTACCAAAGCAGGCACCACACTAGTTGGAGTGATGCTCAGCAGGCACTTATGCAACAGTTGATCGAAAAGATCTGGGAGGGAGAGGAATGAGACCGTTATTACTAACAATGTCCGCTTTTGGACCATATGCAGGTGTACAAGAGTTGGATATGGATAAACTTGGAAAATCAGGTCTGTATCTGATCACAGGTGACACAGGAGCAGGTAAAACAACGATCTTTGATGCCATAACATATGCCTTGTTTGGTAAAACAAGTGGTGGTGTGCGTGATCCTCGAGTGCTAAGAAGTTTGTATGCGGATGATAAAACAAAGACATATGTAGATCTTGTCTTTGCATACCAAGGCAAAAAATATACGGTACATAGGACATTACGGTATAACCAAGAGAAGAATACTTTGACTCAAGATGCAGAGTTGACGATGCCGGATGGTAGTATTATCGCTAAGGCAACACAAGTCAATGAAGCAGTAAAGACATTACTTGGATTGGATTGCAGCCAGTTTGTACAGATCTCTATGATTGCCCAAGGCAGTTTCCAAAAGATCTTGAATGCGGACACAAAAGAACGTGTTAAGTTGTTCCAGGAGTTATTTCATACGGAAAACTATAAACGTTTGACAGATGTATTGCAGGATATGAAGAAAGAACAAGGAAAAGTGATCGAACGTGTCACATTAGATTTACAGGCTTTATTGCGGACGGTATCTACAGACCAGGATTTCCTGCAGAAAGTTGCAGATCCTGTTGTCTATGAAAATAGTATTCTTACATATCTTCAAGATGATATAGCCAAGGTAAAGAAGGATCATGAGGCTGCTTCTGCAGCTTGTGTTTCTTTACAAGGTAGGATCGATCATATGAACAAAGAGAGTGCTTCTTTAAACAGTGTTAAGAGTTTGTATGCACGTCTTAGTACCAATGAGGCTAGAGAGAAGACATTGCGTCAGCAGGCAGAAGCGGCTGCTAAGGTCGTTCAAGATATGGAAGATAAGAATATCCCAGATCGTATTTTGAAGGGAAAGGTAAAGCTTGTGAATGAGAAAGCGGCTTTACCGCAATATGCACAATTGAGTAAAGCTTTGGAAGAAGTTAGAAGGCTGCATATGGCAGCCAATAGTGAAGATCAACAATATCGTATGATTCAGATGAACTTGCAACGTATTGTAGATCAATATACACGTGCGGATAAAGAACTTCATGAGCTGCCAGACACGACCGATGCTATACAGGCAAAGATCAAAGCAAAACAAGATATGGATCATCAGTGTGCAGATCTGAATGTAATTTTGCAAAAGATGCAACAGGTGAATCAGTTGAAAGTACAACTGCAGCAGATGGAAAAAGTATGTGAAGAAGCTGTATGTGATTATCAACATAAAGCTAAGACATATAACGATATGAATGCATCTTTCTTTCGTGAACAAGCAGGTATTCTTGCTATGAATTTGCAGCCAGATATGCCATGTCCTGTATGTGGTTCTCATGAACACCCTCAGCTTGCTGTACTATCTGCTTCTGCTCCTACTCAGCAGATGTTGAAAAATGCTGAGAATGCGATGCACTCTGCAAATGACCAAGCACAAAAACAAAGTGCTTCTGTTGCGGCCTTACGTGCTTCATATGAAACGACGCATCAGAATGTTGTAGAGAGTGCAGAAAGAGCAGGTGTAACAGATCTTTCACAGTGTTCTCATCTATTGCAAGATATGCAGCAGAAAGCAATGAGATTGCAACAAGAGATCAGACAGATGCAGAATATGGAAACAAAACGCCGTGATCTGACTGCTTTGTTGGATCAATTGCGTAAAGATCAGGAAGAAAAGCAGAAGACAATGCATAAGGTGGAGATGGATCATAGTAATACACTAGGAGAGATCAAAGCATGTGAAGCCAATATTACGATGATGAAGCAGTCTTTGGCATATGAAAACGAACAAGCTGCAAGAGAAGCAGTAGCACTTTTGGAAAGCAGTTTGCGTAAGACAGAACAAGATTATGAGAATGCTAAGAAGATCAGCGAAGATGCTGTTAGACAAGCAGATCGTGTAAAAGCGGAAAGTGATGCTTATCGTGCGTCTTTGCCATCTATGACAAAAGATGAATGTGAGAAACAGCTGCAGCAGCTTCAAGAAAATCTACGGCAAGCAAATCTTGATTTGCAATTGCAACAAAGAACTGCAGCATCTTTACATAGTAGAGAACAAGATATCGATCATGTCATGGGACGAAGCAAGAAAATGTACGTGAAACTGCAAAAGGCAGCAGATGACTATAAGGTCGTATGTGATTTAGCAGATACGACATATTCTAAACTCAGCGGGCAAGATAAGCTGACGTTGGAAGAATATGTGCAAATGCGTTTCTTTGACTCTATTCTGCGTTATGCCAACCGCCGTTATAGCGCTATGTCTGGCGGACAGTATGAACTTGTCAGACACGTTGAGAAGTTTGATAAACGTTCCCATAATGCCTTAGATCTAGATGTTAAGGACCACTATAACGGTACCTTGCGTCCTGTAAGATCTCTATCTGGTGGGGAATCCTTCCTTGCTTCTATGGCCCTGGCTCTTGGTCTTTCAGATGAGACACAGGATCATGCCCATGTATCGTTGGATACGATGTTTATCGATGAGGGGTTTGGCACATTGGATAGTGAGAACTTGGATAATGCGATCAAGACTTTAGGTAGTATCAGTGAAGCAGATCGTTTGATCGGTATTATTTCACATGTAGATGATTTGCGTGCAAGAATCGATAAACGTATAGAAGTCACAAAGGACTTAAAGAATACAGGCAGTAGTAAGGCGGCGATCATACTGGATTAAGAATTCCTAAAGTTTTGGATAGAGATCCTTTTGATACAATGGAGAGGGGGGATATCTATGATCGAGTGGAATCTGTTGAAGAAAGCAGATAGAAAACTAATAACATATCTACTCTTGCAAGCATTAGATACGATATGTATCATGGTCAGTTTATTTGCGATCGGCATGGCTGCAGATTGTTTGTTATATGGCAATGGAGCAGCATATATCTTATTATTTGGGACTATTACAATAAGCGGTGCTGTTTGTCTGCGAGGCTTTCTTCGTAAAGCATTAGCAGATGTAACATATCCGATGGTCTTATATCTCTGTCATAGTGGAGCAGATAAAGCTAAGCTAGAATATGATATTTCACAACTCAGTGGTTTGGTAAAAGGTATATTGGTCTTGCTTGGTGTTGCTCTTTTGTGTCCTAAAGCAGCACTATTGGATGCATTGCTGATGCTGGCAGCATATCTGATGCATCGCTATGTAGAAGAACACATGGTAGAAGGAAAGCAGAAAACAGCATGGCATCGGTCTTTGCCATACAATGCTGTCATGTGTATGATGTCTTTCATCAGTGTTGCTTTAGTGATGATGACGGTTGGTAAGACATTGTCTATGGACAGTGCTTTAACGATCTTTCTGTATCATGCTATGTTGAGTCAACATAGAAAGATCAAGATAGGCAGCAGTATTCCTTCTCTTGTTTTATATCTGTTGTCTGGTCTTGCTTATCTATTTGCGGCAGGTAGTTTTAGCGTAGGTTTATTGACAGCGGTAGAAATGTGGAATACATCTTTGCCACTGGCTTATGTATGCATGACATGTTTGCCATTGTTATCAGGATGCTTGCTGTATGCTTCACAACGCAGTGCAGAGGGATATGAGTTTTGGTGGAGTATGGTTCCGCTGGTCTTGATGCATTGTTCTGTTATTGGGATCTGTGCTTGGGCATCTTCCATGCTGGGAGCTGCTTCCGCATTTGCAATGTGTGCCATCATTGTTCTTCTGCCAGTACTTGGTGTGACATTGTATAAAGATATACAAGATGAGATGGAAGAGGATGATGACTACTCTCTATATGTACATGTAAAAGAAGATGCTATGCCGGCTTTTAGTGTAGGTATGTTGTTGTTTATTGGTTTAATGGCTGCATTTGGAGCTATCTTGTATTTACGTAACGCTGTGATGTATCGCAATATGGTATTGGCTGTAGTTGTATTTTCAACATGGGCATTAGGACCATATACACTAGAAACAAGTAAGATGATCAATGCATTTTGGAATGAAGATAGACCAGATCGTTAGTAGAGATCGTATGTAATAAAACCGCAGAAACGGACAGGGATCTGTCTGTATCTGTGGTTTTTTCTTTGAGGTATTCGATACCAATTTCAGTATTTCTAAGACAAGGTAAAAGAAAAAACGGCATATGCCGCTTTCTCTTATAACAAATTGAGCAGATCTTCTCTACTAAGTGCTGCACTGGCGATACCTTCTCCGTTCAACAACTTACCAGCAAGGTCAGCCTTATCTTCCTGCATTTGCAAGATCCTTTCTTCTACAGTGTCCTTCATGATCAAACGGTATACATTAACAACATTCTTTTGACCAATACGGTGAGCACGATCACTTGCTTGGTTTTCAACTGCTGTATTCCACCATGGATCATAGTGGATGACGATATCGGCCGCTGTCAGGTTCAGACCTGTACCACCAGCTTTGAGAGAGATGCAGAATACAGGTACATCATCTGTTTGGAATGCATCGACAAGTTCGGCACGTTTATCCTTTGGTGTAGCACCTGTTAGTAAATGATAAGCGATTCCATTCTCTGCTAACTTCTTGCATAAGATGTCCAGCATAGAAGTGAACTGGGAGAAGAGCAGGATCTTATGACCAGATTCAACTGCACGTGTGATCAAGTCCATGCAGAGTTCTGTTTTGGCAGATGTGCCTTTGTAGTTTTCTAATAACAAAGATGGATGACAGCACAATTGACGAAGTTTTGTGAGTTCCTGCAGGACACGCATCCGTTTTTCATTGAATTCCGCATCACTTCCGCTTGCTAACTCATGTTTCAGATGTTGCACACGTGCTTCATATAATTCATGCTGTTCTTTTTCTGCTTGTGCATAATATACTTCTTCGATCTTTTCAGGCAGATCTTTAAGAACAGTTTTTTTCAATCTACGTAATACAAATGGACGGATCATACGCTGGACTTCATCCTGTGCGGCTGCATCATTGTCTTTTGCGATTGGTAGTTCATATGTTTTTCGAAAGTAAGAGTAGGAATAGAAGAAGCCTGGCATGATGTAGTCAAAGATAGACCATAATTCAGCAAGTCTGTTTTCGATCGGTGTGCCAGTAAGAGCAATTTTAAACTTACTCTGGATACTCTTTACAGCTTGCGAAGCTTGGGTCACAGCATTCTTGATATACTGTGCTTCATCGATGATCTCACAGGCAAACTGCATATCTTTATAACTATCGATATCACGTTTCAAGAGATCATAGGAAGTAATAACGATATCTTGATCACCGATCTCAGCTATCTTTTCTTTTCGTTCATTGATGGAACCGGCGATGATCTTAACAGACATATCTGGTGTAAACTTTTGTGCTTCAGCATACCAGTTGTAGACAAGGGATGCAGGACATACGACTAAAGTACGACCAAACCCTTGGTGGGCTTTGATGAAAGCTAATACTTGCAGTGTTTTGCCAAGACCCATTTCATCTGCTAACAATGCTCCAAAGCCATTTTCATATAGAGCACTCATCCACTGTACGCCCTCTTTTTGATAAGGACGCATGATCTTTTTTAGATCGGCAGGGATAGGGTAAGCAGAGATATCTGTGTTCTTGATGTTATCGATGAGGGAAGCAAACTTATCATCACGATCAAAGTATAGTTCTTCTTTATTTTCAAATGAATCTAAGTAGAGGGCTTTGTGTTTTGGTACTTCGATCGAACCGCTGGCGATATCTTTTGATTTCAAATGCAATGAATCCGCAAGCTTATACATCGTATCCAAAGAATCACTATCTTCGATATTTAGGAAAGACCCGTTTCTAAGTTTAATGAATTTCTTTTTAGGATCATACTTCGATAAGATTTCTGCAATCTCTTCTTGTGACATCGTATCCGCTGTCATATCCAGCTGTAGTACACTGCCGCTTACAGATACACCAATGCGGAAATGCGGTTGGGAAATGATACGCATACGGTTGAGTTTGTTGGAGATATAGACTGATGTATTACTTGGTGCTTGTAATTGCGGAATACCATCTTTTAGAAAACCAAAAGATCTTGTGTCATCATCATAGATCGCATAGTATGCCTTTGTATCACCTGCCTTTTCTAAGATAGGAAACCATTGTGCAAGCATATGCTGCGTTTTTTTTTCGGCTGTAACATCTCTTCTATTCTCATCTTGGATTCCCAGCAGGACATTGTACTTTTCCTTTTCACCATATACCGCAAACAATTCTGCTGTGATCGTGGTGTTATTTGGAGCATCTAAATAGATCTCAAAAGATGCTTTTTTCGGCATATAGTGGTCAGGGTCAAAACCCTGAATATCTACTTTTGTTTCTGTTTGCAAAAAAGGGAGAACGTTTCTTGTGAAAGCGGGCATGTCTTTTTTAGCTATGAATTGCATGGAACCATGCGTTACATCTACATAATGCAGAAAAGCATCATATTTACCATTGTCTCTAGGATAATAACGTAAGATGCCCTTTTTAGTATCCACACTATAATGACGACGAGGGGAAGTAAGTATGTTTACATTAGATACCTGTAAAGTAAGCCCATGCGGATTTTTTTTAACAGAAGCAGAAATGACAGGGCGTTCCTCTAGGATATGAAGTGGAATAGCATTTTTAGTTTCATTGCATTCACACCAGAAGATCTCACTATCTTGGATCACATCAATGAATTCATCTAAGTATCTGCCTTTGAGGTGGATGACTTTGTTTAAGAGAGGTTTTGTACTAAAGCTCTCATATGTCCCCATATAGAAAGAACCACTTCTTTCAATACGATCACTATCATCATCTAAAGACATCAAGAAACGAATGATCTTCTGTGTTCCGCTTGAGAATGCATTCATGGTATGGACAAAGGACAGATTCTTACCATAACTCTTCATAGAACCTGCCTGGATATCTGCTAACATATCTTTGATACTGCGAACGATATAGGATTTATCGGAACTGCCAATGATCTTGAATGTAACACTCAAGGCATCATCATCTTGTTCAGAGTAAGAAAGATAAGGCAGTAAGCAGACAGAACCTTCCCCCTCAGTTAGTTCTTCTGTAAAATCATGTACAAGGTCAGTTATTGCATCATCCGTCAGTTTTGGATATATGATCTTAACAGGATATTCTCCACTATCGAGTTTGTCATAGTATAAAAGTCCTAAAGCAGCAACATGGGAACACTTATTATAGAAACGATAATCCTGACAATTGCACCTTGCCCGCTCATTATATATATCCTTCTCATACATAGCGTGGATCGGTCCCTGTGATAAAAACGCATTGCCCAAAAAATCTGCCTTAATCCTACAAGTATCATGGATAGGATCATAGACTGCATTGGCATTCTGGTATGTTTTATGTTCCAGGATATCGCACGCTTCATCTTGCTGTGCTTTGAAAAATTGTGTGATAAATTTCGTTCTTCCTTTTGACGGCATTGTTTTTCCCCTTTCGCTATCTTACTATTTTATAACAAAATACGTTTGATGGGAGGGTAAGTTTACCATGCATATGTTTCTTGCGTTGTATCTATGTATACTCAATGTTGTGATGTTTTTCTTTGTTCAAAGGGATAAAGAAGCAGTTATAAAGAAGAAAAAACATGCGTCATATGGGGGCGTGTTTGTGATGGCAATGTTAGGCGGGGCTTTAGGGACGCTATTTGGTATGTATACGTTTCATCATATGACTAGGAATAAGATCTTTCATTGTTTGGTGGGTGCTGTTTTGTTGGGGTGGTGCTTATTTGGACCATATGCAATGTTAATAGCAGCGTGTGTCTTATCTTTTGTGATGTATGGGTATGATAAGAAGATGGCTGTACAGGATGGTTGGCGTGTGCGTGAGAGTGTCTTGCTAGTTAGTGCCGCAGCAGGTGGGGCATTTGGCGCATTGGCAGCTATGGTATTGTTTCGGCATAAGATACGTAAAGCAAAGTTTTATGTGACGGTACCATTGCTGTGTATCCTATGGGTAAAGCTGATGCAGGTGCTTATATGACAACAAAAGAAGAAGCATATGCACGTTTGCAAAGATCCAAGTTTCGTTCTTCCTTTCATCTTCGTGAGAAAGATAAGCAGTATGTACGTGAGAAAGGGATGAATGTGATCGAGAAACATGCACGGGATTTTGTTAGAGAGAGATTAGCACCTCCCGATCCTGTCAATGATGGAAAACAAACACCGATGAAAGGACATCCTGTGTTTATAGCCCAGCATGCTTGTGCGTTTTGTTGTCGGGGATGTATGCATAAGTGGTATCACGTACAAGAACATGTGCCTTTGACGCAAGTGCAGCAGGATAAGATCGTAGGGATGTTGATGTATTGGATCGAACGTGAGATGGATAATGATTGCAGTTTGATACTAGAATGTCATAATAAAAACAGGCAGAAGTAATGGAGAAAGCGATATGAATATATTCGATATTATTGGACCGGTCATGGTCGGTCCTTCCAGTTCTCATACAGCAGGTGCTGCTAAGATCGGTAAGATTGCGCATAAATTGATGGCTGAGAAGATAGTAAGTGCAGAGATTCTATTTCATGGTTCCTTTGAAGCAACAGGAAAAGGACATGGAACAGATCGCGCGGTATTGGCAGGTCTTTTGGGTATGGATTGTGATGATGAAAGGATCCCAGATGCATTCCGCATTGCCCAAGAAGAAGGACTTGTGTATACCTTTGGCAGTATAGACCTTGGTGAGAATGCACATCCTAATTCTGTACGTATGTATTTAACAGGAGAAAGTGGCAAGAAGCTGGAAGTTGTAGCAGCATCTGTTGGTGGCGGTCGTATTGAGATGAAGGAGATCGATGGATTAAAGACAGTGTTCTCTGGTAATTATCCAACTTTGATCGTAGAGAACGATGATCATCCTGGTGTTGTTGCAGGTGTCTTGCAAGTGATCTCTTCGTATCATATCAACGTAGCTACCGTACAGCTGGATCGTGATTCCCGTGGCGGACATGCGGTGACAGTGGCAGAGTGTGATCAGGAAATCCCTTCTGCAGCATTGGATGCGGTAGCGAAAATGGAAGGTATATTGAAAGTGACATACTTAAGTTTGGAAGGTGAAACATGTACGGATCGTTAGAGAAGATCGCTACGTTGGCCCAGCAGAGCGGTAAGCCGTTCTGGAAGGTGGTCCAGGAAGAAGATTGTCATGAAGCAGCTCTTTCAGAAGAAGAGTCTTTTGCTAAGATGACAGCGATGTATAAAAGAATGAAAGAATCCATGATCGTGGATCGTGAGAAAGAACATTCCGCATCAGGTCTTGTTGGCGGAGAAGCACGTTTGTTAAAAGAACGTATGGATCGTGGTGAAATGTTGTGCGGTGATTTTGTGTCCAGGGTCATGGAGAAAGCATTGGCGGTGGCAGCTAACAATGCATGCATGCGACGGATCGTTGCTGCACCTACGGCCGGGTCTTGCGGTGTATTGCCAGCTGTCTTGGTAACATATCAGGAAATGCTTGGTGCAAGTGATGAGAAGATGGTAGAGGCGTTGTACGTAGCAGCTGGGATTGGTGGTGTGATTGGCAACCGTGCTTCTTTATCAGGGGCACAGGGCGGTTGTCAAGCTGAGATCGGTTCTGCTAGTGCTATGGGAGCAGGTGCGTTAGCTTACTTGGATGGTGGTGATGATCAGATGATTATCCATGCTGCAGCACTTGCTTTGAAAGCTGTGTTAGGACTTGCTTGTGACCCTGTAGCAGGACTTGTAGAAGTACCATGTGTGAAACGTAATGTCATGGGTGCTGTCAATGCTGTTACAGCAGCAGATATGGCTAGAGCTGGTATCTTTTCTAAAATACCACCAGATGAAGTGATCGATGCTATGCGTACGATCGGTACACATATGCCGATCGAAATCAAAGAAACAGGTATCGGGGGACTTGCTGGTACAAAGACCGGTAAAGAAATTGCTGAAAAGCTGAAGATGTAAAAAAGGAAGGGTGCGAAGTCACTTCACATCCTTCCAAAGTTCATCATGAGACGGTTCCTTCCGGAATCGTTTCGTGATACTTGTTACATAGTAGGTGGATCCTCCTACATATACTGCAATAGCAGCAATTGCGATCCATACTGCGATATGATCCCCAACAAGCAAGAGTACGGTCCCTAAAATACAAACTAAGATACCAGACACTAGCCATAACTTTCCAACCGTTTTGTTATAAGCTTTTAGATCAGTAACTTCATATGCGGCATGGAAGGAACCATACCCATACGCTGTTTGTTTCTTATTTTTAGATAATAGGATAAATAGACCTAGAAAAGCACTTACAATGCCGGTCAGTTCGATCAAGATCGCTGCATAAGAGATTTCTTCCATCATAGACTCCTTATATATGCGCTTATTATAGCAGAATGCAGTTAGGAGAGATTTGACAGATGGCATGAGATGTCAAGGATATGACAGCTCATATTAACAAAAATATATCTTGTGCTATTATATAAAAAAGTAGAGGTAATGATTATGTCCCGAAAGAGTGTATTTGGTGTTTTGGCGGCAGCGGCAGCAGCAGCTGCAGCACTGGCAGCTGTTAAGTATGTCAAGGATCGTAAAAACATAGAAGATGAAGATGTTGATGATGTAGATGATGAAGTACATTTCATTGAGATCAATGATGATGAGGAGGATGAAGAGTCAGACGATGACGAGCCTTGCGGTCCTCACGTTGGTGATATAACACCAGATGAAGAAGAGGATGAAGAGGATGACACGTTAGACATTCATACGTTTCTGAAACCGGAAGAGGGGGAAGAAAAGAAAGAAGGACCGATCGATGAAGATGTAAAAGAGATTGCGGCAATTTATCCTTATCTAGATCCAGCTTTCATCTCAGATACTTTGGATCGTAGTGATGCATTTGATCTTGAGTTCCCGGAAGATACATTGGTATCTGCTATGCATACTGTGACATTTACAGATTTGCATGATGTATTGAATTTTGAAGTGATCATGGCGGATGCTGGATATATCTGTCAGCATGATGCTTCTTTGACGGTACGTGCTGCAAAGCGTTTCTTTGCAGAAGAAGGTGCAGTTGTCAGTGATATCTTGAATGTAGCAAATCAAGCAGCAGCGTTGCATGGTAAGTATGCTGGCTGCCAGCTGAACTGAACAATTTGTAAAAGTTTTGATGAGTAAGGGCTTCCAAATAGGGGTCCTTACTTTTTGTGTGCAATTGTTATGATATAATGAACCAAAAATAGAGGGAGTGTTATGAAAGCTGTTTTGATTGATTATATCGGTACTTTGTTGAGGTATGACAGTACTGATCTGACAGATATGACAAATTCGTTTGTACAGCATTCTAAAGTAAAGGATGCAGATCAGTTTGATGCTTGGTGGTCGGATAGACGTATGGCTTTGGAAGAAGCCTGCCGAGATGAAACATTTCGTACAGAAGAGGATATCTGCCGTGATATTTTGGCAGAAGCACAGAATACGTTTAATTTAAAAGCTGATCTAGATGCGTTATATCAGTTGAATCAAAGTTATTGGATGTATGGGGAGTTCTTCAGCGATGCAGAACCATTCCTGCATAAGTGTTCACTGCCATGTTTTATCATTACAAACTTTGGGACAAAGTATGTGAAGGTTGCTTTGAAGAGAAAGAATCTGCATGTACATGCAATCTATTCATCAGATGATGCAAAAGTACATAAACCACATGCGGATTTCTATCGTTATGTATTAGAACAGACTGGTTTAAAGCCGGAAGATACTGTGATGATCGCAAGTAGACCAGGGGATCTGGAAGGTGCTGCAGAGTGCGGAATCCAGGGCATTCTGGTAGACCGTAATGGTGATTACGATAAAGGAAATTACTATAAAGTAAGAAATCTGGAAGAGGCTGCACGTTTCTTGCAGTAGGCGATGTTGAACATCGCTTTTTTTGCTAGAGGTTCGGCTTGTTTAGGGTATAATGTTCCTGTTATGTCAATATTAAATGTAAGAAATTTGAATTTTTCGTACGAAGAAGGTACGAAGACGATCGATGATGTTTCATTCACGATCGAAGAAGGTACATACACTACGATCATCGGTCACAACGGATCAGGAAAGTCTACCATTGCTAAGTTGATTGCTGGTCTTTTAGAGAAGGAGTCTGGTGAGATCGATATCGATGGACTAGTGCTGAATATGGAGAACTTGAATATGATCCGTTCTAGAGTAGGTATCGTATTCCAGAACCCGGATAATCAGTTCATTGGTTCTACGGTTAGGGATGATATTGCTTTTGGTTTAGAGAACCATTGCGTACCGCAGGAAGATATGGATGAGATCATAGATACATATGCAGCTAAAGTAAAGATGACAAAGTATCTGGATCATGAACCAGGAAAACTATCTGGTGGTCAGAAACAAAGAGTTGCTATTGCTGGTGTTTTGGCTATGCGTCCGAAGATCTTGATCTTTGATGAAGCAACTTCTATGTTGGATCCACAAGGAAAAGAGGAGATCAAGAAGGTAATCAATGATCTTCATGAGGATAAGCACTTGACGATCTTGTCTATTACTCATGATATTGATGAAGTGGCAAATAGTGATTATGTATTAGCTATGTGCAAGGGTAAACTTGCTATGAGCGGTACACCAGATGAGATCTTTGCCCAAGAGAAGAAACTGAAGGAGATCCAGTTGGATCTGCCGTTTGCAATTAAGATGGAGAATGTCTTGGCTAAGAAGGGGATTCATACAAATAGAAGTCTTACGATAGAAGGGTTGGTGGATGAACTATGCCGATTAAATTCGAACATGTAAGCCATATCTATGGCAAAGATACACCAACGTCTTATACTGCCTTGGATGATATGAATGTAGAGTTTCAGGAAGGTAAGATGACAGCAATCATCGGTCAGACAGGTTCTGGTAAAAGCACGATGGTACAGCATTTGAATGCATTGTTATTACCGACTAGCGGAACAGTATATGTTACAGATCGCGTGATCTCAGCAGATAGTAAACCTAAGGGTTTGAAGTCATTGCGCGGTGATGTGGGATTGGTATTCCAGTTTCCAGAATATCAGTTATTTGAAGAAACTGTGATCAAGGATGTAGCATTTGGCCCGCGCAACTTTGGTGATGATGAAAAGACGGCATATGAGAAAGCAGCAAAGGCTTTAGCTGTTACCGGCTTCAGTCGTGAGCTCTTTGAGCGTAGTCCATTGGAATTATCAGGTGGTCAGAAAAGAAGAGTAGCAATTGCTGGTATCTTAGCAATGGATCCTAAGATCCTTGTGTTGGATGAACCAACTGCAGGACTAGACCCGCAAGGTACGATTCACATGATGAATTTGTTTACGAGATTAAATCAGATGGGTAAGACGATACTGCTTGTTACACATGATATGGAACAAGTTTTTACCCATTGCGATGATGTTGTTGTTGTGGCGGATGGCAAGTGCCGTATCCATACTTCTGTAGAAGAGTTCTTCAAAGATAGTTCTCTTTGTAAAGAAATGGATATTTTGCCGCCGGCATTGATACGTATGCGTGATGCATTACGTGAGAAAGGGTTTGTGATCGGGGATGATGTATTGAATATCCCGATGTTAGCAGATGCGATTGCAAAGCAGGTGAAGAAACATGGGTAATATTACACTTGGTAGATACATTTCGTTAGATTCACCAATCCATAAGATGGATCCTCGTGCCAAGATCATGTGCATGCTGCTAGTCTTGATCTCGATCTTTTTTCCAGCAGGATGGCTTGGTTATGCTATTACATTTGTGGCAGTATCGGTAGTGATCTTACTTGCTGGCCTTTCCTTTAAGTACATTTGGAAGAGCATGAAACCAATGATGTTCATGATGTTCTTCTTACTTGTTGTCAATTCCTTTGTGATCCATGATGGTATCAAGTTGTTTGGCTTTTGGGGCTGGGGTTTGTATACCGGTGCGATCATCCAGACAGCCTATATTGCTTTTAGATTACTGTTAATGGTCATGATCACAACTTGTTTGACAGCGACAACAAAACCGTTGGATATGACGTTAGGTATTGAGGATCTTTTGAAACCATTCAAAGCAATCCATGTACCAGCACATGAGATTGCCATGTTGATCTCGATTGCTTTGCGATTCATTCCAGATCTGATCGAAGAAACACAACGTATCATCAAAGCACAGACAAGCCGCGGTGTAGATATGAAAGAAGGTAAGTTGAAGGAAAAGATCATGGCTATCCTTTCCTTGATCGTACCTTTGTTTGTCAGTGCATTCCAAAGAGCAGAAGATCTTGCGAATGCGATGGAAGCACGTGGCTATGCCCCAGGTGAGAAGAGAACGCGTTATAAAGTATTAAAGATCCAGGCAGTAGATGTTGTGATGTTGATCTGTTCTGGTGCTTTGTTAACAGGTATGATCGTTCTTTCTATGGTGATGTAATGATCCGTTATAAGTGTGTTGTTGCTTACAATGGTGCAGCCTATGATGGGTGGCAGACACAAAAGAATGGAAGATCGATCCAAGAGCAGATAGAACCGATCATCCAAAAGATCACTTGTGTACCAACAACGATCACTGCTTCCGGCAGGACCGATGCAGGTGTATCTGCCCGTGCCCAAGTATTTCATTTTGATGCTGAGAAAGATATGACTGGCAGAAAGTGGATGGGAGCGATGAATGCATTTTTACCTAAGGATATTCACATCATGTCGGTAGAACAAGTGTCACCACGCTTCCATGCACGTCATTGTGTCAGATGGAAGCGATATACATACCGTGTGAATGATGGACCCTATGATGTGTTTACAAAAGACACTGCATACCAATGCCCGCAGCCTTTAAACTTTGAAAAGATGCAGGAAGCAGCAGGATATCTAGTAGGAAAACATGATTTTACTGCATATAACTCTAGTACATTAGCAGAATATCCTGATCAGGTACGTACAGTGGAGAAGATCGAACTTGTTAGACATGGACATATGATCGAAATGACTTTTCAAGCAAAGGGATTTCTTAGGTATATGGTCCGTATGATGAGTGCTCAGTTGATCGAAGTGGGAAAAGGAAAACTAGAACCAGAAGATGTAAAGAAGATACTGGACACAAAGTCTAAGGAAACAAGTAAACGCAATGCTCCAGCATGTGGACTGACTTTGGAACAGGTAGATTACTATGATGTTATGGCCATGAGTGAGGAAGCTTTGTTGCGTGAATATATATTAAAAGATGATATTCCTGCACAGTGGGAGCTGCCAGATCTAGAAAAGCATATACGAGAAAGAGTGTTTCCTATGATCTATGTGCTTACAACACGGTATGATAACCGTATCATGGGGTATGCACAGATGGTAGAAGATGGCATCCAAGTTCATGTGAATGAGCAAAGTGACCTCGTAAAGGCGTTGTCATTGGAAGAGGATATGCGACTCTGGCTCATGGAGAATGGGTTTGATAGAGAGCTGTCGATCACATTTCACGTGGATAGAGCAAAAATGTGATAAAAAACATGTTTTTCCTATCAAAAACGTGTAAAAAACATTTGACTTGAAGGGGTGGAAACAATAGAATTGTACATGGCAACTCATGCCAAATGTAGCCCCGGAAACTACATATGGAGGATGAATTATGCGTCAGACAACGATGGCTAAGCCAAACGAAGTCAAGCGTCAGTGGTATGTTGTAGATGCTACTGACTGCATCCTGGGTCGTCTTGCTACTCAGGTTGCTACAGTATTAAAGGGCAAGAACAAGCCGACTTACACACCGAATGTTGATTGCGGTGATTATGTAATCGTTGTGAATGCTGATAAGATCCGCATTACTGGTGATCAGGATTTCAAGAAGTTCTACTTCTCTCATTCCCAGTATCCAGGCGGTCTTCGTGTCAGAAGCACAAAGGTTATGCGTGAACAGTACACTGTTGAATGGGTCGAAAAGGCTATCAAGGGTATGCTGCCACACAACAAGCTCGGCAATCAGATGCGTAAGCATGTATTTGTTTATGAGGGTGCAGAGCATCCGCATACAGCTCAGAAACCTGTTGAGCTGAAGATTAAGTAAGGAGGATAAGGACAATGTCAGGTAAGAAGAAGGTTACTTACATCGGAACAGGACGCCGTAAGCATTCCGTTGCCCGTGTCTTTATGACTCCGGGTACAGGCGTGATCACAGTTAATGGTCGTACATTAGAGGAGTACCTCCCGCAGGCTACTCTTCGTATGGAGGTAAATGCACCTCTCGTATTGACAGAGACTAAGGGTCAGTTCGACATTAAGATTAATGTCGCAGGTGGTGGATACGCTGGTCAGGCTGGTGCTATCCGTCACGGTATCTCTCGCGCTTTGCTCGAGGCAAGTGCTGATTACAGAGCAGTTCTGAAGAAGGCTGGTTTCCTCACACGTGATGCACGTATGAAGGAACGTAAGAA
>CAUWCC010000007.1:0-43991 GCA_963556805.1 uncultured Bulleidia sp.
TAATAGCAAATATATTTATGAAACTTTACCCACCCTGGGTACAGAAGAGCCAACTACATCTAATAAATTTGTGTAATATTATAATATTACAAATATGGAGATATTTTTTTATGAAAAAGATGATGAAATCGGTGCTGGCAGTTGGATGTGCTGCTATGTTATGCACGACTTTACCTGTATATGCAGAAGATGAGAGTGCCTCTTTTGATGCATTTATGGATCAGATCTTTATGGATGTAGTGAGTAGTGATTACATGAATTTGCATTTTATGGTGAAAGATCCGGAAGCAATGGGAATTGAGAAACCAGAACCAATCTTGGGTACAGTTTCTTATGAAGATTATGAAGATTCTGAGAAAGAAGCACAGGCTGTCTTGGATCAGCTGGATGATTATGATAGAGATGATCTGTCAGAAAAACAGCAGCATGATTATGATGCAATCAAGTATGCTTATGAGTTTCAATTGGCGGCGGCAGAGGAGCCGGATTTTGATTGGTATTTTTCACCAAGTAATAATGTGATCGGTAATTTGTCTACGAATATGACAGAGTTTGTGTTCTATACAGCGGAAGATTTTACAGATTATGTTTCTTTGCTGGAGTCTATGCCGGCTTATATTGATTCAGCTATGGATCTAACAGAAGAACAAGCTTCTAAGGGATATTTCATGGCAGATCCTGCCTTGGATGAAGTATTGCAGAACATTCGTGATTTTACAGCAAAGAAAGAGGATAATCCAATCATTGTAGATTTCCGTGAAGAACTGCAGAATACGGATCTGATCGATGAGAGTAAAAAGCAAGGATTGGATCAGGAAGTAACATCTACTGTGCAGAATGAACTGCTTCCGCAATGTGAAGAGATTGCAAATCGTTTGGAGGCTTTACGCGGTAAGGGGTGTCAGACGGGTTATCATGATATGAAGGATGGTCCTGCATACTATGAAATGGTCATCCGCAATACAGCATCAACAACTAAAAGTGTAGATGAGATCTTTGAAGATTTGGAAATATTCTTGGTAAAGAAGATCCGTGCATTAGTATTATGTGATTTAGATAAAGAACCAGGTTCTGTTCATATGACGGAACCAGAAGAAGATCTGGCTTATCTTTCAGAATCTTTCCACAAACATGGTTTTCCTAAGATCGAGGATGTAAATTACCATGTAGATTATCTTGATCCGACAGTTGTATCAGGGAATGTACTTGCATACTATGTGGGCTCTCCTATTGATGATTATTCAGAGAACAGCATAAAAGTGAATGATGCAAATGTAGATGATGTGAATACTTTGTATGAAAGCCTTGCCCATGAAGGATATCCTGGTCATTTGTATCAACACGTATATTACAACAGCACAAATCCGGCAAAGATCCGTCAATGTTTCGGTTTCCTTGGATATACAGAAGGCTGGGCAATGTATGCGGAAACACAAGCATTGAACTGGGGCGTTGTATCTAGAGAAGATGCAGCATATTTAACAAATATGACATATGTCGATTATGCTGTTTCTGCCTTGGCTGATCTTTGTGTAAATGGCAAGGGTTACGATGAACAGAAGTTATCTTCTTACTTTGGAAAGATGGGTCTCAATGAGGAATTAGGATCTATGTTGTATGAATCTGCTTTGACACATCCATTTGATTACCTGAGTTATGGTTATGGTATGACAAGACTAGTTACCATGAGAGAAGATGCTGAGGAAGCAATGGGATCTAACTTTAAGGAAGAAGAATTCAATCGTATCTTGTTGGATCATGGTCCTAGAACATTAGATGCAGTAGAAGAAGATGTAGATGCTTGGATGGATCCATTTGTCAAAGAAGTACCTGCTTCTTCCTATACACTTTGGCTTGTAGTGGCAGGTGTATGCGGGGTTGCTGTCATTCTTACTTTTGTAAAAAAGAAGCGTAATAAGAAGGAGGAATGGAAGTGAAGCAAAACGAATGGTATCCATGGCTGGAAGAAGAGTGGAAGAAAGATTACTTTGTAAAGCTTTCCCGTTTCATTCATCAAGCATATGAAGAAAGAAGGGTATATCCGCCTAAGCCGCAGGTGTTTTCTGCTTTTGAAAACTGTGATCTAAGTGATATCAAGGTCGTGATCTTGGGGCAGGATCCTTATCATCAGTATGGACAGGCACATGGTATGTGTTTCTCGGTAAACCCTGGTGTGAAGATACCGCCTTCTTTACGTAATATCTATAAAGAATTGCAGGTAGATGAAGGTTGTTATATACCAAATAATGGTTATTTGATGCCATGGGCACATCAGGGTGTGTTCTTGTTGAATACCATTTTGACAGTAGAAGATTCTTCACCGCTTGCCCATAAGAATATTGGGTGGGAGACGTTTACAGATCATGCGATTGATCGTATCAATGCATTGGATCAGCCCGTAGTATTTATGCTATGGGGCAGAAATGCACGTGCGAAAGCAGCAATGATCGACCGCCGCAAACATCTTGTATTGGAAGCAGCACATCCTTCCCCACTATCCGCAAATAATGGCTTCTTTGGATGTCGTCACTTCTCTAAAGCCAATGCCTTCTTGGAAGCGCATTGTAGAGGTAAGATCGATTGGCAGATACCGAATCTGTAGAATGAAAAGAAATAATTAGTTTCATAATTTGCATAAAATTTGTTCGTAAACATGGCATGTGTGCTTGTTATTTGGAAATAACGGGATTATGCTTGTTAGGTAAATATGCATTAAACGGGAGCTTGTATGACAGGCTGAGAGGAAGGTATGACCTTCGACCGATAACCTGATTTGGATAACGCCAACGTAGGGAATTCTTGCAAAGAAGAACGTGACGAAACGGAAAGTAACCAAATTGGGCTTTCCGTTTTTTGTTGTTTAAGAGGTATGGATATGGTGAAAGTGAATGGAGAAGAGCTTGCGGCAGTTGGTATGACAGTGGCAGAGTATCTTGCTTCTACACAGTATGATGCAAAACGTATTGCGGTAGAAGTGAATGGTGACATTGTGCCCAAGGCAAAGTACAGCGAAACTGTTCTGCAGGATGGTGATCGGGTCGAGATCGTAAGCTTTGTGGGCGGTGGTTAAGATGATGCCCTCACAGCAGGAAATGTATGATGCGTTAGTAGAAAGACAAGGAAAAGAACTGACGGATCGGTTAGGAAAAGCATGTATTGCAGTATGCGGACTTGGGGGTCTAGGATCGCATATAGCAATATGCTTGGCTAGAGCAGGTATTGGAAGATTGATCTTGATCGATTTTGATACGGTAGATATTTCCAACCTGCATCGTCAACAATACCGTGCATCACAAGTGGGTATGAAGAAAACAGAAGCATTGGAACACATATTGAAAGAGATCGCACCGTATGTTGTGTTAGAAACACATACCGTGAAAATGACGGAAGAAAATACGTGTGATCTGGTAAAAGAAGCAGATATCGTCTGTGAAGCGTTTGATGATGCGCAAAGTAAGGCAATGCTTGTAAATACTGTGTTAGAGACATTTCCTAAGAAGTATGTGATTGTTGGTTCTGGTATGGCAGGAATCGGCAGTACAGAGGAACTCTGCATCAAACACGCCATGAAACATCTATATATATGTGGAGACGGCAGGAGTGATGTGAAGATAGAAGGAAGTCTAGTTGCATCACGTGTCATGGTATGTGCGGGTATGCAGGCGCATACAGCGATACGCATATTAGCAGGTGAAGAATAGAGGAAGAAGGTTAAACAAAATGACAGATGACAAATTGATCATTGGAAGACATGAATTCAACTCCAGATTTATTCTTGGTTCAGGTAAGTATTCTATGAAGCTCATTGAAGCAGCTATTAAAGATGCTGGAGCAGAGATCGTCACATTGGCAGTACGCCGTGCAAATACAAAAGAACAGGAGAATATCTTGGACTTTATTCCTAAGAACGTAACATTACTTCCTAATACATCTGGTGCTAGAAATGCAGAAGAAGCTGTACGTATCGCAAGATTAGCAAGAGAACTTGGCTGTGGTGATTTTGTTAAGATCGAAATCATGCGTGATACAAAGTACTTACTGCCGGATAACCAGGAAACGATCAAGGCGACAGAGATCTTGGCTAAAGAAGGCTTTGTTGTTATGCCGTATATGTATCCAGATCTCAATGCTGCAAGAGACTTGGTCAATGCTGGTGCTGCTGCGGTCATGCCACTGGCTTCTCCAATTGGTTCCAACAAGGGCCTTGCTACAAAAGAATTTATCCAGATCTTGATCGATGAGATCGATCTTCCGATCATTGTGGATGCTGGTATCGGCAGACCATCCCAGGCTTGTGAAGCTATGGAAATGGGTGCTGCAGCAATCATGGCAAATACAGCACTAGCTACAGCTGGTGATCTTTCTTTGATGGCATCTGCATTCAAGGACGCGATCGATGCTGGTAGAAAGGCATACCTTGCAGGCATCGGCAGAGTTTTGACACGTGGTGCTTCTTCCTCTGATCCGCTGACAGGTTTCTTGAGAGATTGAGGTGGAAAAGATGGAAAATGAGTTTTACGTAGATTCTCAGTTTCTTTCTGAGAAAGCATTGGAATTAAAGCATAGATTGGAGAACGATCCTTCTTCTAGAACGGATCATATGGCATACATGGAAGGTATGGAAAAGATCGATTCTGATGTATGTGAAAAGGTCATGCGTGAAGTAAATGGTTTTGATTACAGTAAATATACAGCTGTAGATGTACGCCGTGCTTTGGATCATGAGACATGTTCTATTGAAGACTTTAAGGCTTTGTTATCACCAGCTGCAGAACCATTCTTGGAAGAGATGGCACAGCGTGCTAGACGTGAAACAAGTCGGCATTTCGGTAATACGGTGTATGTATTTACACCTTTGTATATTGCTAACTATTGCGAAAACTATTGCGTATACTGCGGCTTTAACTGCTATAACCACATCAACCGCATGAAGCTGACAAAAGAACAGATCGAACATGAAATGAAGGTCATTGCGGACAGTGGCATGGAAGAGATCTTGATCTTAACGGGTGAAAGCAGAGGTATGAGCAGTGTGGAATATATTGGTGAAGCATGCAAGCTTGCCCATAAGTATTTCCGTAATGTAGGTCTAGAGATCTACCCTGTAAATACAGATGAATATCAATACTTGCATGAATGCGGTGCTGACTATGTGACAGTCTTCCAGGAAACATACGATGATAAGAAGTATGAAACATTGCATTTATTAGGACATAAGCGTGTATGGCCGTATCGTTTCGATGCCCAGGAAAGAGCATTGCGTGGTGGTATGAGAGGTGTCGGTTTCTCTGCTTTGCTTGGTCTGTCTGACTTCCGTAAAGATGCATTGGCAACAGCATTGCATGTATATTGGCTACAAAGAAAGTATCCATATGCTGAGATGTCATTGTCTTGTCCAAGACTTCGTCCAATTATCAATAACGATAAAATCAATCCATTGGATGTACATGAAAAGCAGTTGTGTCAGATCTTATGTGCTTACCGTATCTTCCTGCCGTTTGCGGGTATTACGGTATCTTCTAGAGAAAGTGCTACCTTCCGTAATGGTATCGTGAAGATCTGTGCCACAAAGGTATCAGCTGGTGTATCCACAGGTGTTGGTGACCATGAAGAAAAATACACAGGTAAGCAGAGTAATGAAAAAGAAGGCGATGAGCAGTTTGAGATCGAAGATGGCAGAAGTCTGGAAAAGATGTATGAAGATATCGCAGAAGAAGGATTACAGCCGGTCTTGAATGATTATCTATATTTATAGAGGTAAATATGAAGAAGTTTGATTCAACATTATATTTCATCACCGATAGTACAGGTTTGGATGAAGATATATTTTTGGCAAAGGTAGAAGCTGCTTTGCAAGGTGGTGCAACGTTGCTGCAGCTGCGTGAGAAAGATCGTTCTACCCGTGAATATTTAACTTTGGCAGAGAAGGTCCATGCTTTGGCACAGAAGTATGATGTGCCGTTGATCATTGATGATAGGATCGATGTGGCAATGGCTGTACATGCGGAAGGTGTGCACCTTGGTCAAAGTGATATGCCGATTAAGACAGCCCGTGCTCTTGTTGGAAATGACATGATCATTGGTGCTACAACGAAAACGGTTCCGCAAGCATTAGAAGCAGAAGAAGGCGGGGCAGACTATCTTGGTGTAGGCGCCATCTATCCAACAACAACACATGTGAAAACAGTGATCACACCTGTATCGGTATTAGATGATATCTGTGCAGCAGTAAAGATTCCAGTCAATGCGATCGGTGGTCTTAATGCGGATAATACAGATGTATTGGAACACAGTGATATCTCTGGTATTTGTGTTGTTTCTGCCATCATGAAGGCAGAAGATCCAACCGAAGCTGCTAAGACTTTGCTTGTCAAAGCAAAACAATTGAGGAAGCGGGTATGAAACTGCATACAGCATTGACGATCGCCGGCAGTGATTGCAGCGGTGGAGCTGGAATCCAGGCAGATCTTAAGACCATGACTGTAAATGGTGTTTATGCTATGAGCGTGATCACAGCCTTAACAGCCCAGAATACGAAGGGCGTGAATGATATTTTGGATATTGATCCGCACTTTATTCAAGAACAGATGGATGCAGTGTTTACAGATATCTTCCCCGATGCTGTCAAGATCGGTATGTTATCCAACAAAGAAGCAATGTGTGTGATTGCGGAACGCTTACAACATTATCAAGCACGTAATATCGTAGTCGATCCCGTCATGGTTGCGACAAGTGGCAGTATGCTCATGAAGATGGATGCCGTAGATACATTAAAAGAAAAACTATTGCCGATGGCAGATCTTTTGACCCCGAATATCAATGAAGCAGAGGTCTTATGGGAACATAAGATCCATACGGAAGAAGATATGATGAAGGCGGCAGTAGAGATCCATGATACATACGGATGTGCGGTATTGATGAAAGGTGGCCATCGTACAGACTGTGCAGATGATCTTTTGTATGATAACGGACATTTTGTGCGTTATCCACAAAAGAAGATTGCAAACCCAAATACCCATGGAACAGGATGTACGTTATCTTCGGCAATTGCAGCATATCTAAGTCTAGGATGTGATATGCCGACAGCTGTAGGGAAAGCAAAGAAATATATCAATGGTGCAATAGCAGCAATGCTGGATCTTGGACAAGGACATGGGCCTTTGCATCATGCGTATAACATAAAAAAAGAAGAGGAAAATATATGAGAGAATACACAACACAGATGGATGCGGCTAGACGCGGCATCATTACTCCGGAAATGAAGAAAGTAGCAGAAAAGGAATTTCGTACAGAAGAAGAAATTCGTGATCTTGTGGCAAAGGGACAGGTAGCAATCTGTGCTAATAAGCTGCATACATGCATCGATCCAAATGGTGTTGGTTCGATGTTGAAGACAAAGATCAATGTCAATCTTGGTGTATCGAAAGATTGCAAAGACTATGATGTTGAAATGAAGAAAGTCATGACAGCTGTGGATATGGGTGCGGAAGCTATTATGGATCTTTCTTCCCATGGCAATACACAGCCGTTCCGTAGAAAGTTGACAAGTGAATGCCCAGCGATGATCGGTACTGTACCAGTCTATGATAGTGTGATCCATTACCAAAGAGACTTAGCAGAACTTACAGCCCAGGATTTTATCGATGTTGTAAGACTCCATGCGGAAGATGGTGTTGACTTTGTGACATTGCATTGCGGTATTACACGTAAGACGATCGACCAGATCCGTACGCATAAGCGTAAGATGAATATCGTATCCAGAGGTGGTTCTTTGGTATTTGCGTGGATGTGTATGACAGGTAATGAGAATCCTTTCTATGAACATTTTGATGAAATCTTGGATATCTGCCGTGAGTATGATGTTACGATCTCACTTGGCGATGCATGCCGTCCTGGATGTTTGGCAGATGCTAGTGATGTATGTCAGATCGAAGAATTGGTTCGTCTTGGGGAATTGACAAAGAGAGCTTGGGCAAAGGATATTCAGGTCATGGTAGAAGGGCCTGGTCATATGCCGTTGGATCAGATTGCTGCTAATATGAAGATGCAGCAGACGATATGCAATGGGGCTCCTTTCTATGTCCTTGGACCGATTGTCACAGATATCGCGCCTGGTTATGACCACATTACAGCTGCGATCGGTGGTTCTATTGCGGCTGCTAACGGAGCTGCCTTCCTTTGCTATGTTACCCCAGCAGAACATTTGGCATTGCCGAATGTAGAAGATGTAAAGCAGGGTATTATTGCCTCTAAGATCGCAGCGCATGCAGGTGATATTGCTAAGAAAGTACCACATGCGAGAGATATCGATGATGCTATGGCAGATGCAAGAAGAACATTTGATTGGGACAAGCAGTGGGAATGTTCCCTTGATCCTGAAACAGCAAAAGCAATCCGTGCAGATCGTTCTCCAGAGGAAGAAGAAAGCTGCTCCATGTGTGGTAAATTTTGTGCTGTTCGCAGTATGAATAAAGCCTTGAATGGCGAGTACATCGACATCCTTTAAAATATAAGCACCTGCGGGTGCTTTTCTTTTGTTTAAGAATGCCTATCACAAAATCAATCGTATAAACATAAAGATTGCATGAATATTAGAAAGCGTTTTCATGTGGTTTGTTTAAAGCTGTAGGAAAACAGATGTAAATTTGAAGAAAACATGGATATAAAGGGTATTTTGACATGCTTAATTGAATTTCTTGTACTATAATGGAAACAGAAGAAAGCTGTATTTCAGGAGGCAAAATAATGAGAGCAAATACAATGGCTGCAATGATCCTGGCAGGTGGTAGAGGTTCCCGCTTGCACGATCTGACAAAGAAGGTAGCAAAACCAGCAGTACACTTTGGTGGTAAGTATCGTATTATCGACTTTCCACTAAGTAATTGTGCGAATTCTGGTATTTCTACAGTTGGTGTCCTAACACAGTATGAATCTGTTTTTTTGAATGCATATGTTGCGAAGGACCAGTTTTGGGGATTAGATACAAATGATGGTGGTGTTTATGTTTTGACACCGCGTGAAAGAGACCAGAAGGGTCTGGAAGTTTATCGTGGTACAGCAGATGCTATTACACAGAATCTGGATTTCCTGGATCAGGTAAATCCGGAATATGTTCTGATCTTGTCTGGCGACCATATCTACAAGATGAACTATGAAAAGATGCTTGCATATCATAAAGAAAAGCAGGCAGATGCAACGATCGCGGTATTGCAGGTGCCGCTGAAGGAAGCAAGTCGTTTCGGTATCATGAATTGTGATGCGGATGACATGATCGAGGAGTTTGAAGAAAAGCCGGAACACCCAAAGAGTGATCTGGCTTCTATGGGTATCTACATCTTCTCCTATAAGACATTGCGTAAGTATCTGATGGCAGATGATAAGGATCCAAATTCTAATCATGACTTTGGTAAAGACATCATTCCAGCATATTTGAATGATGGTAAGAGATTGGCCGCATATCGTTTCAAGGGTTATTGGAAGGATGTAGGTACAGTTGATTCTTTGTGGGAATCCAACATGGATCTTTTGAAGAATAACAATGAGTTGGATCTTGGTGATCAGAGTTGGAAGATCTATACAGAAGATGTGAATGCTTTGCCACAGTATATCGGTGAAGATGCTGAGATCCATAATGCATATATCACACAGGGTTCTGTGGTGATGGGTACGGTTATCAATTCTGTTCTCGGCACGAATTGTGTTGTGGAAAAGGGTGCGAAGGTAATCGATTCTGTCATTCAGCCGGGTGCTAAGATCGGTGAGGGTGCGGTCGTTACACGATGCATCGTTGCGGATGATGTTGAGGTTGCACCAGGGGCAGTCCTGGGTTCAGCGGATAGTGAACATATTGAACTTGTTGCGAAGAAGCATGCGGAGTGATTGGGAGGATAGACAATGAACGCACTGGGAATCATTTATTTTGAAGGTGGTATTGCAAATGTGCAGGGCTTAGCAGACTATCGTCCTGTTCCAGCCATCAGTTTTATGGGTCGTTATCGTGTCATCGACTTTATCTTGAGTGACATGACGAATTCTGGTATTGATAATGTTCAGGTTTACTGTAAGGAAAAGCCGCGTAATTTGATCGAGCATCTTGGTACTGGTAATCATTACAACATCAATTCTAAGCGTGGTAATCTGCGTATTCTGTATGGTGAGAAGAGTTTCTCTTCGCCTGTATATAATCATGATGTTGCGAACTACATGTTGAATATGCAATACATCGAGGAAGACACAAATCCTTATGTTGTATTGGCACCGAGTTATTTCATCTATAGTATCGATTTCAACGATGTACTACAGCAGCATATCGAAAGCGGTGCGGATGTAACATGCTTGTATACAAATACAAATGATGCAAAGCGTGCTTATCTTGGTACAGATACTTTGACGATGAATAAGGATAAGAGGATCCTTTCTATCGAAAAGAATAGAGGTACATGCAAGACAAAGTCCATTTCCTTGGAAGCATTTGTTATGACAAAGAAGTTGTTTATTGAGCTTGTTAAGAAGGCTGCAGCTACTTCTTCTTTGTATTGGTTTAAGGATATTTTGAGAGATTCTGTAGAAGATCTGGATATTCGTGGTTATGGTGTGAAGGGCTTTGTTGCCTGCATCAATTCTTTGGAAGAATATTACAGATGGAGCATGGAGTTGAGAGACAGAAGTGTGGCTGCTGGTTTGTTTAAGCAGGATTGGCCGATCTATACACAGACAAGTGATTCTTCTCCTACATGTTTCTCTGAGGAAGCTTCGGTTAGAGGTAGTGTGATTGCCAATGGTTGCATCATTGAGGGAAAGGTCACTGATTCTGTCATCGGTCGTAATGTAACGATCGAGAAGGGTGCAAATGTGAAGAACTGTATCATCCTGCCAGGTGCATATATCGGTAAGGATGCAGAGTTGGATCATGTAGTCGTAGATAAGTATGCTGTGATCCATCATGTGAAGGCTTTGCAAGGAACGGATGATCAGCTTGTATATGTAAAGAGAAGAGATCGTATTTGATCTTAATGTGAAAGGAGACAAGAATGGGAAGATCCATTTTGTTTGCGGCTGCAGAAGGTCTGCCGTTTATTAAAACGGGTGGCTTAGCGGATGTGATCGGAGCTTTGCCAAAGGCTTTGGCAAAGCGCGGACATGATGTTCGTGTTGTATTGCCGTTGTATAAAAAAGTGATTGAGAAGCATTATGATGAGCTGGAGAGGATCGGTACGATCCAGGTGCATTCTGGCTGGATCGATCAGCCTGCTACTTTCTATAAAGCGGAAGTAGATGGTGTTATCTATTACTTCATTGAACATCAGTACTATTTTGAAAGAGACGGTCTGTATGGATATGAGGATGATGGTGAGCGTTTTGCTTTCTTCCAGAGAGCGTTGCTCGATATGATCTATTTCATTGATTGGTGGCCGAACATCATCCATTCCAATGACTGGCAGTGCGGTATGGTACCGTTGTTGTGTCATGCTTGCTATGCCTCTGATATGCGTTATCAGGCTATTAAGCATGTATATACGATACATAACTTGGCTTTCCAGGGTAACTTTGGTGTGGATATGATGCCAAGCTGCTTGGGCCTGGATTACAGCTATTTCGATAATGGTTCTGTTCGTTTTGATACAGGCATCAGTTTTATGAAAGCTGGTATCGTCTATGCAGATAAGGTCACAACAGTATCACCAACATATTCCAATGAGATCTTGACACAGACATATGGTGAACGTATGGATGGTATCCTGCGTTATCGTCGTGAGGATCTTTGGGGTATCGTCAATGGTATTGATGAGAACTTGTGGAATCCGAAGACTGATCCTTCTTTGAAGAAGAATTATGATCTGAAGAATTGGACTGCTGGTAAGAAGGCAAACAAGAAGGCTTTGCAAGAAGAGCTTGGTCTTGAAGTGGATGATGATGTGATGTTGATCGGTATGGTGTCACGTCTGACAAATCAGAAGGGTGTATACCTCATTACAGATCGTCTGCAGGAGATCATGGGTCTTAATGTACAGTTTGTGATCCTTGGTTCAGGTGAAGAAAATGCAGAGAATGCGTTCCGTTGGTTGGAAGATAGTTATAAGGGACGTGCTGTCTACTATTGCGGTTATAACGAAGATCTTGCACATCGTATTTATGCAAGTTCTGATGTATTCTTGATGCCGTCCTTGTATGAACCTTGCGGTCTCAGCCAGTTGATCGCTTTGCGTTATGGTTCTTTGCCGCTGGTTCGTGAAACAGGTGGTTTGAAGGATACAGTACATCCATACAACATGTATACAGGTGAAGGAAATGGTTTCTCTTTCACGAATGCTAATGCAGATGATATGTTGTATACATTGCGTTGGGTCACAGATCAGTTCTATAACAATAGAGAAGGTTGGCAAGGTCTTGTAGAGACAGCTATGTCGGAAGATCATAGCTGGGAGAAGAGTGCAGGTGTTTATGAGCAGCTGTACTATACGATTTGCAATTGGCCTGATAACTAAGTATAGAATGGGCCGGGTCTTCCGGCCTGTTTTGCTAGCTTGGGTGCTAACTTTGTGAAAAAAATATAAAAGTGAGTTTTTATAACATTTACCACCATGGGTAGGGGTGGTATAATATTAAGCGGCAAATAAGGAGGATATACAAATGTCTAAGGTTACTGTCAAAGATCTGGACGTTAAGGGCAAGCACGTTATCGTGCGTGTTGACTTTAATGTACCGCACAAGGGAAATGTCATCACTGATGACAATCGTGTACGTGCTGCACTCCCTACAATCAATTATCTGACTGAGAATGGTGCAAAGGTTTTGCTTTTGAGCCACCTCGGCAAGGTTAAGACAGAAGAGGATAAGGCTAAGAACGATATGTCTATCGTTGCTGAGTGCTTGTCCAAGCTTCAGAGCGCTCCTGTAACATTCGTAAATGCTACACGTGGTGCTGAATTGGAAGAAGCAGTTAAAAATCAGGAAGAGGGTTCCATCGTATTGATGCAGAACACTCGTTACGAGAAGGGTGAGTCCAAGAATGATCCTGAACTCGGCAAATATTGGGCAGGTCTTGGTGACTTGTTCGTAGAAGATGCATTCGGTTCTGTTCATAGAGCTCATGCTTCTACAGTTGGTATTCCGAGCAATCTGCCGGAAGGCTGCTCTGCAGTTGGTTTCCTTGTTGAAAAGGAATTGAACGTTTTGGGCAAGGCTCTTAACGATCCGCAGAGACCGTTCGTTGCAATTCTCGGTGGTGCTAAGGTTTCCGATAAGATCGCTGTTATCGACAATCTCTTGAAGATTGCTGATAAGGTCCTCATCGGTGGTGGTATGTCTTACACATTCTCTGCTGCTAATGGCGGTTCCATTGGTGATTCTCTCTTGGAAGCAGATAAGGAAGAGATGGCTAAGGAATTCATGGCTAAGGGTGAAGGCAAGTTGTTCCTCCCTGTTGATACAGTCGTAGCAAATGCTTTCGATGATGCAACAGAGGTTAAGACAGTGAATGCTGGTGAGATCCCGGATGGTTTCATGGGTCTCGATATTGGTCCTAAGACTGTTGAATTGTTCCGTGAGCAGCTCCAGGGTGCTAAGACTGTATTCTGGAATGGTCCTATGGGTGTATTCGAAAAGCCTGAATATGCTAAGGGTACAGAAGCTGTTTGTGAGACACTTGCAAACTTGGAAGATGCTACAACGATCATCGGTGGTGGTGACTCTGCATCTGCTGCTAAGAACCTTGGTTTCGCAGATAAGTTCAGCCACATCTCCACAGGCGGCGGTGCATCTCTTGAATACATGGAAGGAAAGGAGCTCCCGGGTGTAGCAATCATCCCTGAGAAGTAAGATATCATGACAAGAAGACCAATTATTTTCGGTAACTGGAAGATGAACAAGACTCCTTCTGAAGCACTTGAATTCTTCAAGGGTTTGGAAGGTTATGTTACAGGTAACGAAGCAGCTGACTATGGTGTCGGCGTTCCGTTCGTAGATCTTGACGTTGCAATTAAGAACTGCGGTGCTATTGCAGTAGCAGCTGAAAATTGCAATGAAGTAGATTCTGGTGCATATACAGGTGAAGTATCTGTTCCTATGCTCAAGGAGATCGGCATTACATACTGCATTATCGGTCATTCCGAGAGAAGAGAGTATTATGCTGAAACTAGTGCACATTGTGCAGCTAAGGCTAAGAGATTGTTTGCTTCTGACATCACACCTATTCTTTGTGTAGGTGAGACAGAGGCTGATTATGATGCTGGTAAGACAGCTGAGGTTGTTTCTACAGAGTTGAAGGAATCCCTCGAAGGTCTGACAGCTGATGAAGTTTCTAGAATGGTTATCGCTTATGAGCCTATCTGGGCTATCGGTACTGGTAAGAGTGCTGATGTTAATACAGCTGAGTCCTGCTGCAAGCTCGTTCGTGATACAGTTAAGGGACTTTATGATGAAGCTACAGCACAGGCTGTTCGTATTCAGTATGGTGGTTCTGTTAAGCCGAACAACATCAAGGAATACATGGCTTGTGAGGACATTGACGGCGCTTTGATCGGTGGCGCATCTTTGAAGGTTGATTCTTTCAAGGAAATCATCGACGCAACTAAGTAATTTACAAAGAGTTAGTCTTTGTAAATATAGGTAACTTAAAGGAGGAAATATCTAAGATGCCTAATTTTATTGATCCTATTGCAGAAGTACATGCTCGCGAAGTACTTGATTCCCGCGGCAACCCAACAGTTGAATGCGAAATCTACACAGAGTCCGGCGCTTGGGGACGTGCAATCGTTCCGTCTGGTGCATCTACAGGTGAGAGAGAAGCTCTCGAACTTCGTGATGGTGATAAGTCCCGTTTCGATGGTAAGGGAACATTGACAGCTGTTGCTAATGTTAACGACAAGATCGCTCCGGCTGTTATCGGCTTGAACATCTTCGATCAGGCTCTCATCGATAAGACAATGCTCGATCTCGATGGTACAGAATTCAAGAGCAACCTCGGTGCTAACGCTACTTTGGCTGTTTCTTTGGCTGCTGCTCACGCTGCTGCTGATTCTTGCGGTCTTCCGCTCTACAAGTACATCGGCGGTTGCAATGGCAAGGTATTGCCTGTTCCTATGATGAACGTATTGAATGGTGGTAAGCATGCTGATTCTGCTGCAGACTGCCAGGAATACATGATCATGCCTGTTGGTGCTAAGTCCCTCCACGAAGCTGTTCGTATGGGTGCTGAAGTATTCCATGCTTTGAAGAAGGTTCTTAAGAAGTATGGCTACGGCACAGGTGTAGGTGATGAAGGTGGTTATGCACCGGATAGTGTTAAGGGCGGCAATGGTCCGTTGGAGACACTTGGTAACGAAGGTCCTTTGGCTCTCATGAAGGAAGCTGTAGAGGCTGCTGGTTACAAGCTCGGTGATGAGATCTGCTTCGCTATGGACCCTGCTTCTTCTGAGTTCTACAACACAGAAACAGGTAAGTATGAATTGAAGAGATCTGGTGAAGGCGAAAAGACATCTGATGAAATGATCGAGATGTATGCTAGCTGGGTTGAAAAGTATCCGCTCATCTCCATCGAAGATGGTCTTGCTGAAAACGACTGGGAAGGTTGGCAGAAGCTCAGAGCTAGACTTGGTGACAAGATCCAGCTCGTTGGTGACGACCTCTTCGTTACAAACACAACATTCATCAAGAAGGGTATCGAGCTCAAGGCAGCTAACGCTGTATTGATCAAGCTCAACCAGATTGGTACATTGACAGAGACATTGAACTCCATTGAAATGGCTAAGGAAGCTGGCTGGACAGCTGTTGTTTCTCACCGTTCTGGTGAGTCTGAAGACTCCACAATTGCTGACCTCGTAGTTGCTACAAATGCTGGTCAGATCAAGACTGGTTCTATGAGCCGTACAGACCGTATTGCTAAGTACAACCAGTTGATGAGAATCGAAGAAGAACTCGGTGAAGTTGCTGAATACCGTGGTAAGAAGGCATTCTACAACGTTAAAGAGATCTCCAAGTAATTAACTTTCTAAATAATATCGGGTACGTATTGGGCTGTTATGCTATGCATAGCAGTCCTTTTTTTGTGTCAAAATTGGAAAAATGGATAAAATGTGCTATTTTATGTGCTTTGAATACGGTACTATTTGCGTGTGCAAGAGTAGTAGTGTATAACTGTACATGTTATGGGAAAGTTAAAAAATAGGTTATTAAAGACGGATCAGATGAGTGATGCGTTGCTGCTGAGTTTATTTCTAGCATTCAGCGGGGGATTTCAAGATGCGTATACGTACATAGCTAGAGGACATGTATTTGCAAATGCACAGACAGGTAACATCGTTTTGATGAGTACAAAGCTGCTATCTGGTGAGTGGATGGATGGTCTGCGGTATCTCTTGCCATTGTTTGCATTTACGGCTGGTGTCTTTGTCAGTGATCTGATCAGAGAGAATCATAGAGGATTGTTCTCAAAACATTGGCGACAGACAGTTCTTTTGCTTGAAATGGTATTTTTGTTTGTGACAGGGTTTATTCCAGCTGAGTGGAATATATTGGCAAATATGATCGTTTCCTTTGTATGTGCGATGCAGGTAGAGGCATTTAGAAAAGTAAATGGAAAGGCTTATGCAAGTACGATGTGTATTGGAAATCTACGTAGTATGACAGCATCCTTGAGCGGGTGGTTGATACATCATGATCGTACGAAGTTATTAAATGCATTAGATTATCTGTTGGTCATCTTTGTATTTGCATTAGGTGCAGGTATTGGCGGTGTCTTGTCTGCAGGTGGAGATATGCGTATGATCTGGGTGTGTATTGCCTTCTTGGGTGTGAGCTGGTTCTTGATGCATATTGAACCTAAGGGAGAATAAAAATGAAGATAGCGGTATATTTAGGATCCACATTAGGAAATGATCCTGCTTTTGAAGAAACAGCAAGAGCTGTAGGTACTTGGATTGGAAGACATGGACATACACTTGTTTATGGTGGTGCTGGGGTAGGTACCATGAAAGTGTTGGCTGAGGCGGCCCATGAAAATGGAGCCTATGTTATTGGTGTCATGCCGGAGTTTATGATTGAAGCTGGTAAGAATGCGGATTTCTTGGATGAATTGCATACTACGAAAACAATGGAAGAAAGAAGAACGCAGATGATTGCATTGAGTGATGCATATATGGCATTACCTGGCGGTCCTGGAACATTAGATGAGATCTCAGAAGTGATTTCTGATCGTAAACTTGGTCTTGTTGAGGGGGATATCATTCTATTCAGCGTAAATGGATATTATGATGCCTTGGAAGAGATGCTGCAGCATATGACAAAGAGTGGTTTCTATCCAGAAGAATATGCAGAGAAAGTGAAGTTTGTACATACGATGGAAGAACTAGAAAATATATTTGATTGTGCGTTATGAGATTGTCCACACTATTTTGTTCCATTTTGTTAGCAGGATGTGCATTGCCTGTGAAAGCACCTGATAGTTTGATCTATGAAGGTACACAAGCTAAAGTAGAAAAGATGCTTGAACATGGTACTGGTGTTATTTACTTTGGTTTTGAAGAATGTCCATGGTGTGTAGAGTACCGTCCTTTGTTGGAAGATATGGCTGAAGAAGGTAAGATCGAAGTCATGCATTATGATATCCATAAAGATAAAGAAAAAGATCGTGAGTGGTATGATGAAATCGCTGAAGAGTTATCAGAAATGAATGAGGATATGATCCGTTATGACAATGATGGAAATGCGATCATCTATATGCCTTTAACAGTATTTGTGCATGATGGAGAAGTCATTGGGTATGAAGATGAGACTTGTGATCTGAGTTCAAAAGAACATGATCCTAAGACATACTGGACAGAGGAAAAGAAGGGTGCATTGGCAAAGAGAGTCGTACCTCTTATGAAAGAAGTGAAGTTACTTCAAGAGGAGAAAAATTCACAAGGTTGTGCGATCAAAGAAAGTCCTGGATGTTGATATAAAAGGCATAGTAATGCTATAATTCGACATGAGGCGAAAGGAGAAGATCCATGCTTGACGCTATTTTGATGATTGTTTCAGCAGCTCTTATTGTGCTGTCTTTGCTACAGAGCGGTAAGTCCGACGGAATTTCTGGTGCTTTTACAGGAAACGGCGGCCTGAACCTGTTTGCAAATGTGAAGGAGAGAGGTTCCGAGAAGGTCATTTCTAATTTGACACTAGTCTTGGGTATCGTATTCTTCGCTCTGGTTATTTTGATCAGAATTGTATAAACAATCACCGTCGGTGCGTGTCACCGGCGTTTTTTAAAAGGAATTTGAGATATGAAAGATATGAAAGATGCTGTTTTGACAGCTATTGAGAGTCATAAGAAGAATACATGTATGACAGAAGATCTGAGAAAAGATCTTGGTATTGATACTTCTTCTGCATTTGTTGCATTTGAGAAGACTTTGCAGGAGATGGAAGAAAATTATGAAATTTGCCGTACAGAGAATGGTGCTTGGATCACAGGTGAAATGGCAGGTCTATATACTGGTAAGTTGTCTGTGAATGCGAAGGGTATGGGTTTCATAAACAATGAAGATGGTTCTGTTGTGAAGTTCGATGAGAGTGATCAAGCAGATGCTTTGAATGGCGATACGGTATTGTATCGTTGTCAGAAGTGGCAGATGTATGGTGAGGTCGTAAAGGTACTTGTAAGAGCGCATACAAAGGTGATCGGTACGATCGTGGGAAGTATGAGACCAACATTTGTGCCAGATGATCAGAAGCTTCGCAATAAGAAGATCAAGTTGATTACACCGCATGATTTTGCGGCTGTAGAAGGGCTTAAGCTGCAATGCAAGATCGTAAAGTACGGAATTCATCTTTTGACTTTGGAATTTGAACGTGTGGTTGGTCATAAGGATGATCCAGGTGTAGATATCCTTTCTGTTCTTTTGGATCATGACATTGAACCAGAGTTCCCAGAAGAAGTCATGGATGAGACAATGAAGGTAGAGCAGGAAGTGAAGCCGGAGGAGTTGGAAGGTAGAACAGATCTTACAAATGAGACGATCGTGACGATCGATGGGGATGACTCTAAGGACTTTGATGATGCAGTTGGTGTGATCAAGAATGAAAATGGTTGGCTGCTGAAGGTCAATATTGCGGATGTTTCGCATTATGTAACAGAAGGATCAGCATTAGATAAAGAAGCATTGGCTAGAGGTTGTTCCACATATGTGACAGATCGTGTTGTACCGATGCTGCCACATCAGCTGTCCAATGGGATTTGTTCTTTGAACCCGCATGTTGTGCGTTTGACGCTGACGTGTGAGATGCAAGTGAATAGAGATGGCAGTATCTGTGATTATCGCTTATATCCATCCTATATGCGTTCTACAGAGCGTATGACATATAACAATGTAAATAAGATCTTGGATGGAGATGCTGCTTTGTGCGAGCAGTATAAACATCTTGGTACATTGTTTACAGATCTGGCAGATTGTGCAGATGCGATCCGTAGTCATCGTGTTGCAAATGGTGCAATCGACTTTGATAGTGATGAAGCAAAGATCACGTTAGATGAAAATGGCGAACCGATCTCCATTGAATTACGTGACAGAGGTCATGCAGAGAGAATGATCGAGGACTGCATGATCGCAGCCAATGTTTGTGTAGCAAACCAGATGAAATGGGCAAATCTGCCATGTGTTTACCGTGTACATGAAGAACCGCAGGCGAAGAGGATCAAGAACTTTGTACGTGTATCTGCTTTGCTTGGGCATAAGATCTCTTTAGGTAAGTCTAGTGTACATCCGTTAGAACTGCAGTCTTATCTCAATAGTATGAAGGAAACACCTGAGTACCCAGTATTGAGTATGATGTTGTTGAGATGCATGCAGAAGGCAAAGTATGATCCAAACTGTGTAGGACATTTTGGCCTGGCAGAAGAAGAATACCTCCACTTTACATCCCCAATTAGAAGATATCCGGATCTTGCTGTGCATAGAATGTTGAGAAGATATGTCTTTGAAGGATGTACAGATCAGCATCGATTGGCTAAGGATGAAGGATTGGTACAGGAATACAGTGAACAGTCTTCTATCCGTGAAAGAGCAAGTCAGGATGCAGAATATGCATGTGATGACATGAAGAAAGCACAGTACATGGAGAAACATGTAGGTGAAAGGTTCGATGGTATCATTACAAGTGTTACTTCTTACGGTTTCTATGTACAGCTTCCAAATACAATTGAAGGTCTTGTCAGCATCCGTGCTTTGGATGATGATTACTATACATATGATGAAGACAGGATGGAATTAAGAGGTTCTCATTCCCATCATGTATATCAGATCGGTCAGCAGGTCAAAGTTGTTGTTTTAGGAGCAGCAAGTGAAACAGGAACGATCGACTTTGCAATCGCATCCAATAAGAAGAAAGAACGTACAGACCGTTTTGAAAGAAATGGACGTAATGAACGTAGAGGAGATCGTAAGCCATTCGGCAATGATCGTCGTAGAGGTGGAGAACCTAGAAGAGGAGATTCCCACCGTGGTAAAGATTTTGGTAAATCTCGTAAATTTGATAAGAAAGACGGACATAAGTTTGATCGTAAGGACGATAGAGACTTTCGTAAGAGAGAAGATCGTAGTTTCGAACATCGCAAGAAGAGTGAAGGTAGAAGAGAGGGTCATAAGTTTGAACGTCGTATGAAAGACAATAGACATGCATCAGGAGGTTATAATGGCAGGAAACAAAGTGAAAGACGTAGCCGTAAACCGCAAAGCAAGGCATGATTACTTCTTAGAGGAAATGTTTGAATGCGGTATTGCCTTGACTGGTACAGAGATCAAGTCTGTACGTTCTGGTCATGTGCAATTTAAAGATTCATACATTTCCATCTATCATGGTGAGGCATGGATCAAAGGTATGCATATCAGTGCCTATAAATACGGGACATTCTCAAATGTAGATGAAGAACGAGATCGTAAGCTTCTTTTACATAAAGAAGAGATCCGTAAACTGGATCAGAAAGTAAGAACAAAGGGATATACGCTTGTTCCTACTAGAATGTATCTGAAGAATGGTAAAGCAAAGCTGGAGATCTCTTTGGCAAAGGGTAAAGCTTTGTACGATAAGAGAGAGACAGAAAAGTTGAGAGATGCAAGTCGTGAGATGGCAAAAGCATTGAAGTTTAATGGGTGAAGTAAGATGAGAAGAGTAATTACATACGGTACATTCGATCTGCTACACTATGGACATATCAACCTGTTTAAAAGAGCGAAGGCTTTGGGTGATTATCTGATCGTGGCAGTATCAACAGATGAATTTAATTGGAATGAGAAACATAAGAAGTGTTACTTTCCATATGATAAGAGAAAAGCATTGGTAGAAGCAGTACGTTATGTAGATCTTGTCATTCCAGAAGAAAGCTGGGATCAGAAGAAGCGAGATGTTCATGATTATGATGTTGATGTATTCTGCATTGGTGATGATTGGAAGGGTAAGTTTGATTATCTGAAAGATGAGGGTGTAGAGGTTGTATATCTGCCGCGCACACCAGAAGTATCTTCTTCCAGGATCAAGGAAGATCTCTTCTTGGAAGGTGAACATGATCAACATCACGAAGGCTGAGGAAGCATTTGCGGATTATGTCCGCAGCTATGATCCTGAGAATGGTAAAGTACGTCTAAAGATCATACATACATATCATGTAGAGAAAACAGCAGAAAAGATTGCAATGGAATTAGGGCTAGGTGAAGAGGATGTCTTGTTAGCCAAGCTCATTGGTCTTTTGCATGATATCGGGCGGTTTGAACAAGTGAGAAGGTTTGGTGATTTCCGTGATCATCTAACAGTGGATCACGCCAAACTTGGAGCAGATCTTTTGGAAGAAGGTCTGCTTAACAAGTTTGTAGAAGATCGTCAGTATGATGACATTATCTTAAAGGCGATACGCATGCATAATCGTCTTGCCATTGATGAAGAATTGGATGAACGTACATTGCTGCATGCAAAGATCATTCGTGATGCGGATAAGGTAGATATTTTTCGTGTCAGGATCACAGATCCGATCATTGATGTACAGGCTTGTACAGAACAAGAGATGGAAAACGGTATCGTTTCTGAAGAAGCTTATGAGGCTTTCATGGAGCATCGCTGCCTTGATAGAGAGAAGATCATTTCCGTTGTGGATGGTTGGATCTGCGGGGCTGCGTTGATCTTTGATATCAACTTTAGACCAAGTATGAAGATACTGCTGGATGAGCATTATGTAGATCGTATGATCGATCGTATTGCCTATAAAAATGAGGATACCAAGGCAAAGATGGAAGCGATCAAGCAGGTTGCAGATCGATATATGATAGAGAAAGCTGTGCTCTTGTAAGTGCTGTTTTTCTGTGCTATATTCAGGGTGCCGAAAGGCATTGTTACGGGGCTGTAATGGTTTCGACAGGTTTATGTTTGATTTCAGCTGCAGTGGTGTGGTGACCTAATCACCAAAATCAAATTAAACGCTAACAACAATAGTTACGCATTCGCTGCCTAAGAACACGATTAGTGTTGCAGCGCCCTCTCTCAGCATTCGCTGTTTGGTTGAGAGAGCGTAAATAAACAGATACGGTTCAGTGATGTTTGTAAGCTGGACCCGACAATCGTTACAAACAAATTCCATGGTTGGTATGTCCGTTGACATTTCCATGGTCTTATGAACAACGGGCTAAACTGTAGAAGCGGAAATGTGGGACGATTCTTGGACGCGGGTTCGACTCCCGTCAGCTCCACCAAAAGAGGAAGCGTCGAACTCTTCTTTTACAAGAATGAGTTTGCGCTTGTGTATAGATTTGGGGACGCCTGATGGCGTCCCCTTATCGTTCCCATTGCCGTGAAACGCCGTATTTTGCGTTTTAAGGCGCTTTAAGCCCGAGGGGTACTCGTGTACCCCTCGGGCTTTTTTTCGTGCCTTAAAACGGCTCTGAAGCGGTCTGAGGGATGTTCGAGCGCCTATGTGCATCTCGCGTTCGCTCGATGCAAGGGTGGCCGCCCTGCGGGCGGCGGTCAGATGTGGGTGGACGTACAGAAGGGGTGCGGCATGGGCTTGGCATGCCTATTCGTGCGCCCCTCCGTCTGGCCGGCAACTACGGCGCTTCGCGCCTCCGTTGCCTTCGAGAAGGTACGCATGAGGCATGCGAAACCGTATCGGATGGTTTCCATGCTTTTCTGCGTACCCAATATGCGATGAGGCGAGCCGAGGGCGCAGCCCGAGGCGTAACTAGCCTGCATTGAGGACGCGAAGCGTCCGAAATGCGCACCTGCTTAGGACAGAAGAGTCACCCGTCCCCTCGTTTATGAGCGTTTTGCCTGACCACATGCTGACCAGATGACCAGAAGAAAAAATGATGTGGTCACCATCTGGTCAGCCAAATCACTAGGCGCCATCAGGCTTTTTGCAATTCCTGACCAGATGACCACATAATTTAGGACTTATTTTTAAAAATTGAAAAGGACTACGTAATACGCGTAAATAAATAAAGTTTGTCGGATTTTATCTGGTCATCTGGTCATGTGGTCAGAACGAAAAAAATCCATTGATAAAAGAGGGGATTTTCATTTCAAGAGCTGACCAGATGCCATTTTGATGTGGTCACACATGTGGTCAGCCCTCACGTGTACCTCTTGTCGCAGTTGTCGTTTTCCGGGTGGTGCGGCGGGTTGCTTTTTCGAGCTTTTTCCATTCGTTTATGAGCGGAAAACGCTCTGGATGGGCATCTGGCCTGCGGAAACGCAGATGTTACTCTTGCATTCTTGTCGTTCCTGTTGTATGATTAACGTACGAGAATTATAGGTCCAGCACCCGTCCCGTCTCAGATGCGGGGTTGCCATCGGGAATAAGGGCCGAGCGCGAGGCGATGTCGCCGAGCGTCACAGGTGAAACAAAGACGAGCAAAGCTCCTGTGGAAACCGAGATAGACGAGGCTTTTATGCCTTCCGTCCGTCTTGGTTTCCGCAGGAGCTTTTTTTGTTTGCGTTCGAGATTGGATGTGGGAGGTAGCGAATGGAAGAGAAGCAGATTCATCAGAAGAATTTCCTGAACACGGCCGAGGTGTCGGACATGCTCGGCATCAGCCCGGCGACGCTGCGCAAGTGGCGAGCCACGGACATGGGTCCGAGATTTTACAAGTTCAACCGCTCGGTGTTTTACAAGCGCGAGGACATCGAGGCGTGGATTTCCGAGCATTACATGCTGGTTGAGCCGAAGAACTGAGGGGAGGTGAGTTTATGGCTGATAAAGAAAAGAGCAGTTCCCCCGCCGCCACAGCAAAGGGAACCGCTCCGTCTAACTATAAATATTTTAGCTCATTACCGCCCATTTTTCAAGTATCTGACCCGCAGACAAAGGATGAGATGAAGAGGGGGCGTGCGTACGACGAGGGGAATCAGGGCGAGGCGTACAACCCTGACTACCTGTACGGCGGGGAGAACTATCACAAGGCGCTTAGCGATGTGGTGAGCTATGTGTTGCGCGACTGCGCGGGTGATGGCCTGTCCGCTCTCTCGGACGTCGTGGTCAAGGTGACGAACGCCCTCGTGGCGTGGACCAACCTGTCCGAGCCGCCATCCAATCCGGAGGCGGGAAAGATTTACGGCAGGGGCTTTCGCTGGCCGAAGCTCAAGAGCATCGACCCCGTGCAGGCCGCCGAGCTGGTGTTTTCGCAGGAGGTCATCCGCATGGTCTGCGTCAAGGAGACCGTGGACAAGCCGACCTCGGAGGGCGTGCTCGCTATGTACGACCCCGACGAGGGGATTTACCGCGAGATTGGCGACGGGCAGATTGACCTGTGGTGTCAGGAGGTCGTGGGCGCCGTGAACGGCAACTGGAAGAAGAACTTCGCCCAGAAGCTGCACGACATGGCATCGCGTCGGGAGAACCGCGTGTGCGAGTGCGATAACCCGTCCCTGGTCTTCATGGCCAACGGAATCTGGGATTACGAGGAGCGCGTCCTGCGCGAGTTCTCCCCCGAGGTCGTTGCACTCAGGAAGAGCGCCACGCGCCTCCCCGACAAGGAGCCGCCCGTCCCCGAGCACACGATGCCGGATGGCTCGAAGATTGACTTCTGGCAGCTGCTGGACTCCTACGTCCCCTACGACGGCGGGCGCGACCTGCTCGTCAAGGTGGCGGGGGCGTCCCTGCGCAGTTACCACAACTGGCGCGTCATGGTGACCCTCTACAACCAGACGGGCCATAACGGGAAGAGCACCTTCCTCGACTGCCTCAAGTCGCTCGTTGGCTACGACGGGTGCATGACCTCAAGTCTCGCGCTGCTTGCCGGCGGCGGGGATGGCGGGCGGTTCGGCGTGTCGAACATCGTGGGGGTCTCCCTCATCACGTGCGAGGACTCCGATTCGGGTGCGTACCTGAAGAACAACTCGCGTCTGAAGTCAATCATCTCGCATGACGCGATAGGCGTGGAGCGCAAGAACAAGGGCATGTTCGACTACACGCCCCACGCGCTGATTGTCTGCGCAGCCAACGACATCCCGAAGACCCGCGACAAGGGGGACGCTTGGCTGGCCCGCAACATCTACGTCCCGTTCACGGGGCAGTTCGCCGGCAAGGCCGACGACAAGACCATCCGTTCCGAGTGGGTCGTGTCCCCCGAGTTCTGCGAATACCTGGCCTATCAGGCGCTGGTGAAGTGGGACCGGTATTACGAGCTGCCCGAGCCTAAGGAGGCCGCGCAGCTGAAGCACGAGTGGGTTCTCGGCAACGACACGGTGGCTGAGTTCTGGGAGGACGTCAAGGATTCGATTACGGCCGACTTCGTGCCGAATGATTACCTGTCCATGCGCTACGACGAATGGCTGGACGCGGAGCACAAGGGCATGCGGATGCAGATGAGCCGCAAGGCGTTCACGGCCCGAATCGTCGAGCTTGCGTGCTCCGACGGCGAATGGACGCAGAGCAAGGACGCGAGCGGGTCCGTCCTCAAGACGAGCTGCGAGAAGTGGTGCCCCGGCTTGAGGGCCTACTGCAAGCAAGCCGCTGGTTTTGGCGGCGCGAGCGGATGGGTCCCCTTCTTGGGCAGACGCCGCGGGATTTTCCGCACGGTCGTCCTCGATTACTGCACCGCCCATGGCACGACTCCCGCAGACCTCGGTGCCGGTTACGCGGCGGTGAGGGAGCAGCTTGGTCTTGCGACGGATACAGAAGACAACGATTAAGGAGGAGTAAATCATGAGCACTAAGAAGAAGATTTCCGACATCGACAAGGCGATTGAGGAGATGCAGCAGCGCCGCGACGAGTGCTTCAAGCACATCGGCAAGGCGATGTACGAGAGCTGCCCCGAGCTGGGCGACATGAGCGTCGCCGACATGCGCAAGGCGGGGCGCTACCTGCACAAGATGTTGACCAAGAAGGCGCCTTCGCAGGGTGCCGCTCCTACCCGAAACGGCGCGCCCGTCGCGTCCGATTCGGGTGGCACGTCCGCCCCGGACGGACGCGAGCCTATGCCCGTGGCGGGCTATGGCGAGGGCATGTAGCGAGGCAGTCGTGCCTCCTGTCCGGACACCCCGCGAGGGGTGTCCGGGGTGCCCCGTTCCGAATGGGATGCTTCGCCGAGTCGTCGGCGGAAGCTGGTTGGGAAGGGGGCGCATCTGGGGGTTCGAAGGGGGCAGTGAAAACTGCCCCCTCGCGAGCGGGACGTGTAACGACAAAACGAAGGAATTTTCGACGCAGTTGAAAAATCCGAAGTTTTGTAGGGACAAGTCCCATGCTCGCTCCTTTTTTAGCGTCGATTCTGTCGTAGAAAATCAACGCGCACGTTGCATTAAAAAAGGAGGTGTTTTTACGTGGGTGTGAGTTCAGACATGAGGAGCAGCCGCGTGCGCCGTCAGGCGGCCAAGAAGCCGAACAAGGAGCGCACGGTCCAGGTTCGGTTTTCGGACGAGGAGCTTGCCGCGCTGGACGCGATTTGCTCCGAGAAAAAGATGACCCGCTCCGCATTTCTCCGCAGTTGCGTGGAGAAGGTACAGGGCGGGGATGTCGAGCCGACGTACGTCGTGACGAGGAACGCCGACGCGGAGCGTATGGCATCCGAGGCGAAGAGCATCGGCGTCAACGTGAACCAGATTGCGCGGGTGCTGAACGCGGAGTCCAAGTCGCACCCGGGTTCGCTCTCCCCGGGCGTGCTCGGCGAGTGCAAGACGGGTCTTGCGGAGGTGCGCGGCGAGCTGTCGAAGCTGACCTGTGAGGTGGACGGCCTGCGCACCGATTTCGGCAAGGACGTGTTCCGCGCCATGGCCCTGCTGTGGCCGGACGTTCCCGAGCAGTTAGAGGAGCTGTGCGATTACTGGTACGGCGAGCGCGACGAGAAGATTCTTATCGGAGGGGGTGGAAGCTGATGTCGACGACGCACATTCAGCCCCTGCCGAACGTCCGCGGGCGCATGTCGTACACGGAACTCGGCGAGGGCAAGAAGCGCACGCGCAATATCCGCGAGAAGACGAACCGCATCGCCGCCCAGATGGGTGACATGGGCACCCGCGAGGACTTCATCCGGTTCTGCTCCGCCATGCGCCGGCAGAGCCAGGGGACGAGGTTGAACGAGGGCTACGAGCTGCGCGTCTCGTGGTCCCCCGAGGAGCTTTCCCGTGACAGCCCCGAGGACATCCAGAGGGCGTGCGAGTACGGCTATGCCCTGTGCAAGGAAGTGGCCCCGAACGCCCCCTGCTGGGTCACGGTCCACACCGACGGCGAGGGCGGCTGCGTGCACGTCCATGCGACCATCGCGAACCATGACTTGGTGTCCGGCACGGCCATCGCGCACGGCACCGACCACGCGACCGTGAAGCGCAAGAACGACCGTCTGAGCCGCGAGATGGGGTTCACCGTCGTGGGTCCCGAACCCGCCAAAGCGAAGACCACATGGGCCGAGCGCAAGGGGCAGTTCGGCATCGAGTCCTTCGAGCGCGTTCTGGGCAACCGCGTGGCGGACGCCCGCGACCATGCGAGCAACATGGAGGAGTTCCTTGAGGAGCTGAAGGTTCGCGGCGTCGAGCTGACCGAGACCCGCAAGGTCGACGAGAAGACCGGCGAGGAGACCGTGGGCTGGAGCTACAAGTCCCGCGACCCCTACGGCAAGAGCAGGCGCAAGAGAAGGCGCCGCGCCTCCAACCTCGCCGACGACCTGACCCGCGAGGGCATCGAGGCGTACTTCGAGGCGAAGCAGCGCGAGCTTGAGGTGCCGCAGCAGGACGCCCCGGCACCGGAGGTCCTTCCCGACGTGCCCGAGACGGCCGAACCGGCAGCGCAGCCCTCTGCGGATTCCGCTCTCGACGTGTACGACCTCGACCGTGCGTACGTGTCGGAGATGGCGTCCGACCTCCAGAAGGCGCACATCCACCGCTCACGCGAGGCGGGCAAGTCCTTCGTGGACGAGCGCTACGAGAGGCTCGTGGAGGCGCGCAACCACCCGGACGAGCAGCTTGCGAAGCTGCGCGAGGACGTGGACGCCGCAAGGCGCGAGTTTTATGCCTCCAAGGAGGCACGCGACACCCTGCAACACCCGTGCCCGGGGCTTCTGGCCGGCATGCACGTGTTCGCCAAGGCGGGGTGCAACGCCCGTGACCCCGTGTCCCGCATGATGGCCGACATGACCGCCATGATGCTACGCATGATGATTCAGCAGGTGCTCGCGGAGGAGCGCCGCAGGCAGCGCGAGGTGGCTGAGAGGCGCGTCTACGAGTCCCGCAAGAACATGTGGGATGCCGAGAAGCGCCTCAAGGCAGCGGAGAAGGCGCTGTCCGACGAGGACGAGCGTGAGAGGCGTCTGAAGAGCGAGCGCATGCAGCGCCGTGTCAAGGAGGCCGAGCAGCGTGCGCCCGTGAGGACGCCGAGGTCGGCGGACAAGGACGCGCAGTTCGACGAGTAGCCGAGAAGATGAGGGAGCAGCGTCAGGCTGCTCCCTTTTCAAGTTCCCGCTCGCGGGCTACGAAGAGACCTTCAAAAGGGCTGTTGACGGGCGTACGCGCAAGGGGCAGAAAATCGGGGTTTTCGTCGTCCGCTCATTTATGAGCAGGATTCGGAAAATGCGCGGAGCGGACCGAGCCAAGCGAGGGCGTGAAGCCCGTTTGGAGACCGGCAAAAGCCCGGATGAAGCCCAGATAAAGCCCCGAAAGTGGCGGTTGAACATGTACTTGTCGGCTCATATAATTAAATATGGAAATACGTAATTGATTAAATACATAGCGAGGTGAGGATATGAAGACGATTCTGGTATGCAACCAGAAGGGCGGCGTTGGCAAGTCCCTGGTCGCCGACGAGATTGCCTTCTCCTTCGAGCGCTCCGGCATCCCCGTGAGCTTCTACGACTTGGACACGCAGGGCGGCACGCTGCACGAGACGCATGAGGCGGACGCCGCGCAGGTCGCCGTGGTGGACACGCCGGGGGCCTTGCAGGAGGGGCTGGCGGACTGGCTGAAGGAGGCGGACGTGGTGGTCATCCCGACCAGAACCACGTCGAGGGACATCGAGCCGCTGATGCGCATGCGCAAGGCGGTGTTCAAGAACAGCCACGCGAAGATTGTCTACGTGATGAACGGGTGGAACCGCTTCAAGGCGTCCCGCGACTTCATGGAGTGGTTCGAGGGTCTGGCGGGCGACCAGACGGTGGCCACGCTGCCCCAGTCCGAGGCGTTCGTTCAGGCGGGAGCCGCCGGCAAGTCCGTGGTCGAGTTCGACCGGCGCGGCAAGGCGGCGAAGGCGACCCTTGCCCTGGTGGGCACGGTGCGCGAGGCTGCGGGGTTCCCGAAGGAATAACCGCAGGTCAGAGGCATTGTCAATCTGGACAAATGCGCTTCAACGGTGTATAATTGTACAAATATGTAAATGATTAAAGGAGGTCGAGCTATGGCGAATATGTTTGAGAAATACGCTGCCGACCGCGAGGCCGAGCAGAAGAAGATAGAGAAGGCCGTTGTCGCCGACGCGACGGCGGACGAGAAGCGCACCACGCTCTCGCTGTCGCTCACGGTGAGCGACAAGAAGGCACTCAAGATGATGGCTGCGGAGCGCGAGACGACGATTGCCGCAATCATCCATGAGTGGGTGCAGGAGCATCTTGAGGAGGTGAACGAGTAATGGCCGAAAATACAGCATTGCATTCAGCGAGGGATGCCAAGAACGATGAGTTTTACACGCAGTACAGTGACATTGAAGCCGAGATGAACGCCTATGTGGAGTTCAATCCTGATGTGTTCAGGGACAAGACGGTTCTGCTGCCCTGCGATGACCCGGAGTGGTCGAACTTTACGAAGTATTTTGCCGCGAACTTCGAGCGCTTCGGACTGAAAAAGCTGATTAGCACGTCCTATGCGAAGGGCGCTGGAAATAAACAGCTGACATTGTTTGAAATGGATTCTCCGCTTTATGACGCTGATAAGCACGATACATACGGGAAACTGTTTACGCTGACGCGTGATAAGGACGGTTCGGGTCGTGTAGATATGGACGACATCGAGTTTTCGGGATATCTCAAAGGCGATGGCGATTTTCGCTCCGCCGAGGTAAGGGCGTTGCGCGATGAGGCGGACATCATTGTCACGAACCCGCCGTTTTCGTTGTTTCGCGAGTTTCTGGGATGGATTCTGGAGGCTGGCAAGCAGTTTGTGATTCTCGGAAACATGAACGCTATCACCTACAAAGAGGTGTTCCCTCACCTGAAGAACAATGAAATCTGGCTTGGTTACAAGTCGCTCAATCAGGACATGTATTTCGATGTGCCGGACGAGCGCAAGCAATGGCTGGTTGAGCACAAGAAGGAGGGTTCTGCGTACAAGATTATCGGTGGCGTGGTCATGGGACGTTTGGCGTCCGCTTGCTGGTTCACGAACTTAGACCATAACAAACGTCACGAGCCGTTGCTGCTCGATACGATGGAACACAATTTGAAGTTCAACAAAAGGCTTCGTAAGAAACTCGAGAAGGACTACGGTAAGCTCGAATATCCGCATTACGACAATTATGACGCCATCGAAGTGCCGTTTGTCGAAGCCATTCCGTCCGATTATGACGGAGTGATGGGTGTTCCAATCACGTTTTTGGACAAATACAATCCCGAGCAGTTTGAAATTGTCGCTTTTCGCAAGGGTGAAGATGGCAAAGACTTAGTCTTCACGAGAGAGAGAGAGAGAGAGAGTTCAACCGTACTTTCGTATCCTTGTTCGACAGCGATAGCGGGGATGATAAAAAACGCAGAAGGCAAGATAAATGGGAAGATTACTTACGCCAGAATCACGGTCAGGCACAAATTGAGCCAATAGATTATTTCTTTCCGTCGAGTGTTAAAAGTCGTGCCGCTGGCTCTATGAATGGAACAATCAACGGAAAGGAAACTTATCGCCGTGTTCTTATATGCCGGAAAGGAGGCAACAATTGATGAAGACAAATTTGCATACTGATTGGACGGTCGGCGATGTCTGCAAGGGCTTCGTGTTCGACCGTAACGAGGGCAAGGGGTTGTTCGGCCTCGATGGGCAGCTCATCATCCAGCCTGAATATCAGCGCAACTATATCTACGGCGACGGCAAGCGAGACGTGGCCGTGGTTGAGTCCCTGTTGAAGGGCTATCCGCTCGGCCTGATTTACTTCGTGAAGAACGCCGACGGGATGTACGAGGTTCTGGACGGACAGCAGCGCATCACGTCATTTGCCCGCTACGTGAACAAGTCATGGCCGTTTGCTGTTGAGCTGGGCGGCAAGCCCCGCTATTTCGACAGCCTGGATGCTGACCAGCAGAAGCTCATCGTGGACGCGCCTTTGACGATTTACGTCTGCGAGGGTGAACCGTCGGAGATTCAGGCGTGGTTCGAGACTATCAACATCGCAGGCGTTCCGCTGGTGAAGCAGGAACTGCGCAACGCGGCGTACCATGGGCCGTTCGTGACGAAGGCTCGTGAGGTGTTCTCCAACATGGGTAACGCCAACATGAACCGTTGGCAGACGTACGTTTCTGGGGACCCGAAGCGTCAGGCGATTCTCGAAACCGCGCTTGAGTGGGTCAGCGATGGCAATATCGACGACTATATGGCGCAGCACCGCTACGACGCCGATATTGACGAGCTGAAGAACCATTTCGATACGGTCATCGACTGGGTGGATTCCGTATTCGAGTACACGGGAAGCGAGATGTGCGGGCGCGAATGGGGTCGGCTGTACCGCGAGTATCACAAGAACGCCTACTCGAAGGATACGGTGGCCAAACGTGTGAATGCCCTGCTCGATGACTCGCAAGTCGGCGATAAAAAGGGCATCTTCGAGTACGTGCTGGGCGGCGAGAAGGATTCCCGCTTGCTCAACGTCCGCGTGTTCGACAAGAAGACCATCAAGGCAGTCTATCGCAAGCAGACAACCGCGGCGGAAGCTCAGGGCGTGTCGAACTGCCCGTTATGCGCTATCGGTCATGATGCGAACGCGAAGCGCATCTACAAGGAGTCCGAGATGGACGCCGACCATGTGACCGCATGGAGCAAGGGCGGTGCTACGGACGAGGCGAACTGCCAGATGCTCTGCAAGACGCACAACCGTGCGAAGGGCAACCGATAGCAAACATACGAAGCCCGTCGCTCTTTTGGGCGGCGGGCTTTATAATTAAATGCGTATTTACGCAATTCATCATATAGGAGGAATAGACGTGAAAGCCTATAAGCAGAAAAGACAGGGGGTGGTAAACCTATGGCACGCAAGAAGAAATTCGCGCCGAACGACAACAACCTCGCGATAGCGTACTATCGCTTCTCGTCCCACTCGCAAAACGACGCGAGCATCGACCAGCAGCGCGAGCTTGCCCACGACTGGGCGGATGCGCACGGCTTCAAAATCGTGCAGGAGTATGAGGACGCGGCAATATCCGGCACCACGGACGCACGACCGGGGTTCCAGCAGATGCTGTCGGAAGTCGCAAAAATCCGTCCTCATACCCTCATCATGTGGAAGACCGACCGTCTGGGACGCGACAAATACGTTCTGGCGATGGCGAAGAAGAAAATCCGCGACGCGGGATGCGAGATTCATCTGCTCGCCGAGAATATCCCGACGGAGGGACCCGAAGGCGTCCTCATCGAGGGATTGATGGAGGCCATGGCGGAGTATTACAGCCGCCAGCTGTCGCAGAACATCCAGCGTGGCATGGACTACAATGCGCAGCACGCCCTGTATAACGGTCACAAGCTGTTCGGCTATGACGTGGACAGGTCCACGAAGAAGTACATCCCAGACCCGAACACAGCGCCGTTTGTGCAGTGGGCGTTCAGAGAATACGCGTCGGGCAAGCCGCTGAAGACCATTGCCGAGGAGATGAACGCGCAGGGCCTGCGCACGCCGAGGAACGCGAAGTTCAGCGTGAATATGCTGAACAAGATGCTCAAGAACCGCGCCTACATCGGCGAGTATCACCACGGTGACATCGTGGTCGAGGGCGGAATGCCCGTCCTTGTCGACAAGGCGACTTTCGACAGGGCGCAAAGGCGATTTGCCGAGAACAAGCGCAAGGGTTCCCAGCGGGCGCACGGTATGGACGAGAACGAGGCTCCGCGCTATTGGCTTACAGGCAAGCTCTATTGCGGTGAGTGCGGGAGCACCATGCAGGGTGTGTCCGGTACGAGCAAGACCGGACGGACGTATTACTACTACTATTGCTCCGCCCAGCGCAGGAAAGAGTGCCACCTGCACAAGGCTCGCAAGCAGGACTTAGAGGACATGGTGCTGTTCGCCTTGCATAACATCGTTGACGACGAGGAGAACGTGACGGCGCTCGCTCTGGATGCGGCGGAGTATTACGAGAAGAGCCACGACGACACCGCGTATCTCGAAGCGCTGGAGGCGAAGCGCAGGGAAGTGGAGAAAAGCCTTGCGAACCTCGTGAAGGTCATCGAGAAGGGCGTGGTGAGCGATACGGTGACGGAACGTCTCACGCAGCTCGAGGAGCAGAAGAGCGCCCTGAACGATGCCATAGGGACGGAAAACGTCCGCGTGTCGCTGTGCGAGGACAGGCACAGCATCCAGGCGTACTTCGACAAGTTCCTGCACGCCGACGTGAACGACCCGGAGATTCGAGACCAAGTTTTCGAGTATTTCGTGGACAAGGTCTATCTTTACGATGATAAGCTCGTCGTGAGCATGTGGTTCTCCGAGGACGACAAGCAGGAAATCACGTGGCGGGACTGGTTCTCGCTGGATGAGTATTGGACCGACGAATCCCCTTTTGTTAAAGGGGAAGCCGTCGAGTTCGACTGCTTCCCCCTCGGCTCCACTTAAAGTGAAAGCGTTGAACTCTTCTTTTTAGGAATGAGTTTGCACTGATTTACAGATTTGGGGATGCTTAGCATCCCCATTTTTTGTGATATAAAAGACCGGTGTATCAACATCGGTCTCTCTTTTTACTACTATGAACTATGTCGCTTCTTTTTATGGTGAAACTTCTGCCATAGGTAGCGTACTACTAGTAAGCTTGAAGCAAGTAGCGCAAAGGCATATCCTGCTGCTCCTAATAATGGTATACCTAGTACCTGTGGTTTCATATTTGTTGTACATATGATACTGGAAGAGATCAGCAAGGCGGCAATGCACAGTCCGATTACAAAGTTGCGTACGGAACTGCGTATGACATCTGTGAAGTTTTGTGAAGAATGCAAGGTGATATTGGCATTGGTCTGTCCTTGTAAGTATTCTTTCAAGACATCTGCTGTAAGGGAAGGTAATTCACTACCTTTACGGATAGAGCGGTAGATAGAACGACCTAGATCTAAACATTCTTTTTTGAGATCTACTTGGTCTAGGAAGTTTTCAGATACTCTAGCAGCAGCAATCTCAAACATATTGATATCTGGACTGATCGTGGTGAGAACACCTTCTACATGGGTCAAACCGCGGCATAACATAGACATGCCATGGGGCATACGGATGTGGTTTGCCTTCATGATCTCCATGAGTTTTTCCATACAATCCGCAATAGAGATGCTACCTAAAGAAGCATTTCCGTATTCATCTAAGAAATCTTTGAGATCATTATAGAGTTCTAAGCGATCTGGTCTTGTGCTCCAGTCTCCTAACTCCATGACAGCTGTTTCTACGATTGCTGTATCATGCAGAGCAATGCCACGGATCCCTTTTACGATGATCTTACGATCTCTTTCAGATAACCTTCCCATCATGCCCATATCGATCCAGACGATCTTGCCATCACGTATTTTTACGTTGCCAGGATGAGGGTCTGCATGGAAGAAACCATCTTCCATGACCTGCTTGATAAAGTTGTTTACAAACTTAGAACCAATCTCATCGAGGTCATATCCTTCTTTTGCCAAAATATCTACATCATCAATGGCACATCCGTCGATATACTCCATGACTAATATTTTACGTGTGCAGTATTCTTTGTATAAATGTGGACAGGTGACATAGTTGATGTTCTTGTTATTGTGATTGAACTCTTCCATGTTTTCTGCTTCTTTGAGAAAGTCCATTTCTTGTTGGGCAACGGTCCACATTTCGTCTAATACCATGTCTAGATCTACAACATTTTTAAAGTTCTTGATATCTGGCATAAGCTTAACAAATCGATGAAGGAGAGATATGTCACGGGACATGATCTCATAGATGCCCTTACGCTGGACTTTAATGATGACGGGTTCACCATTCTTTAACACTGCCCGATGAACTTGGGCAATGGAAGCAGAACCAAGCGGACGTAGATCGATTGATTGAAAATATGTTTCCCATTCTGTGCTGTATTCTTCACGCAGTACTTGTTCTACATCATGAAAAGGCATTGGGGTAACTTCTGAATTCAGTTTGAGAAGTTCATCGCAATAACGCTTGGGAAGTATATCCGAATGCAAAGACATGATTTGTCCGAGTTTGATAAATGTTGGACCTAGTTCTTCTAAGATGATGCGAAGTTTCTCTGGGGTGATGCCGCGGGTAATATGATTGCGTAATAAAACCTGGCGGATCTCTCTTAACCGGGATCCGCCATCGTCTTGTTTATGAGTTTTGGGTTTAGGATCATTCATCCTTGTCTGCTTCCTCTTCTTCAGATTCCGCGTGCAATTCCTTCAAAAGCTCAGCTTTCTGCTCTGGTGTAAGATCCTTGATGATCTCAGCAGCACTACGACTCTGATTACGCTTTTCAGCTGCCTTATGTTTCAACTCTTCGTTCAAAGCCTTACCCTGCTCTACAGCAGTTTCGCCCTTAGTAATGAGAGTATCCGCAATCTCACCTGTTTTCTCAAAAGCCCAAGCAGCAGCACCTACACCTGCATACAGAAAATTCTTCAAACCATCTTTAACATCCATGATCTTTACCTCCTAAGGTTTGTTTATATTCAATATCAGTATAGTGGAGTTATGTAGAAAAGTAATGATACGGATGTGAAGAGATGTCGAAATATCGTGGTTGTTTTAGTTTCTGCTTACATATTTTCAATAAAACTATAGATAAACATTATAAAAAATGCGGGATTTTATAAAAATTTGAAAGATATATAGTAAAATGTTGATATATGCGACGAAGGGGGGCTACTCTATGAGTGATAACGTATTGTCTATGGATCCGCTTTATGCAGGCGTCGGCAGTGTGGAAGATATGACGATTCTGCAGTTGGCTGACGGTACTAGACGTGGTGATAGTGATTGTACAAAGCGTTTGTATGATGTGCTGCATGATGATTTGCTTGCGATTGCTAAGAAGACGATTCATAGTGCGATGCAAGCAGAGTTCATTGTACGTAAGTCTTATTCGGAAGTTCTTCGTGATCGTGAGGGGATTGATCCTTTCTTGTTTGAGTTGAATTTAATCCAGGTGGTTGCTGAGAATACACGCAAGATGGATATTAATAATACGTATACAGACATGGTCAAGTTGTCTGATGTACAGCGTGCTTCTTTGATCGAACAAGTAAAGGCAAAGGCTGTAGAAGCTAAGACGGTTGAGCAGGAAGGGTCTTTGAGTTTAACTGCTTTAGCAGCAGAGGGACCATCATTGGCAATGCCGGATTATGCTGATGCGGCTGGGGAGGCTGTTTCTGAGAGAGAAGCAGGTGTGAGCCGAACAATCAGTATTCCGGTCATTCTTGGTTCTGCGGCGGCTTTAGCGGCAGCTGGAATTGGTACAACGTTGTATCAGCAGGAACAGGTGAAGAAGAGAGATTTGTCTTATACACAGATGATGAATGATTTGCAACTTGGTTTTGCTACAGGGGCAGATGGTAAAGAAATACGTGAGTTTGAATATGCACCGAATCAGTCTATGAGTACAAGAGATTTGGTTGCTTCTCATACAGGTACTTTGCATACAAGTATAGATGCGGTGGATATGTCTCGTGTTGGTTCGGTATTGGTCAATTATTCTTTGACAGATACAGATGGGTATGGGCAGACAGCGATGTCTACTACTACGCGTTCGTATGTGGTAAAGGATACACAGATGCCGGCTGTAAATATGACAACAGAAGCTGTTACTTTAACAGCAGGGGATGCGTTTGATCCGCAGTCTGTTATTTCTAGTGTATTTGATCCAGCAGATGGTGATCTGCCACGTGTGGATGCAGAGCCGGCTGTACTTGTGAATGATGTATATGGTCGTACGTATGAGACTGGTTGGTATACGTTGACAAGTAATGTAGATGTAAACAAAGCTGGTTCTTATACAGTAGCTGTACATGCAGTGGATAATCATGGTAATGCTGTAGATGCAAATGTTCCGGTCACAGTAAATCCTAAGCCGGTCGTTCAGCAGACATTTGGTGGTGGTGCACCGGTTGCGGTCAATACATCAGATAATGCAGCATATATCTATAACTTCTTGACACAGGCTGGTTTTTCTAAAGCAGCTACAGCTGGTATTATGGCGAATATTCAGATTGAATCTCGTTTTAATCCGACGGCTGGATCTGCATATTATGGTCTTTGTCAGTGGGGCGGTGGTCGTGCCAGCAACTTGGTAGCATATTGTGCTGCTAATGGTATGAGTTCGGATAGTGTAGAAGGACAGATCCGTTTCATGATGAGTGAGATGTCTGGTTCTTTGATAGCTGAAATGAATGCATGTCCTGATTCAGCTGAAGGAGCGGCACAAGCTGGTTATATCTTCCGTACAAAGTTTGAACGTTCTGCTGGTTTGGATAATGTCCAAGCTATTGCGTCTAGTTTCTATAACGCATATTAAGATCGCATGGGTCGTATGTTGAGCATATGGCCTTTTTATTATGTTTTAAGCAAAATAAAAGGAACGATGCTACAGCACCGTTCCAAGGAATTTTAGAACAAATGGATATTAGCAAATACAACAGCTAATGTATTTGCAACTGTGGACATCATCTTAATAAAGATATCCAGTGCAACACCAACAACGTCCTTACGAGTATCACCCACAGTATCACCGGTTACAGCAGCCTTATGAGCAGCTGTACCTTTGTCATGACCTGCTAAAGAACCAGATTCGATATACTTCTTTGCATTATCGAAAGCACCGCCAGAGTTGCCCATATAGATAGCCTTTGGAATCGCACATACAGTAGCACCAATCAACAAACCACCGACAAAGTCAGCACCGCAGATGAAACCGCCGATGATTGGAATAACGATAGCCAGCATAGCTGGGAGAACCATCTTCTTCAATGCTTGGGTTGCGGCCATTTCGATCATCTTGTTGTATTCTGGTTTTACTTTACCTTCCAATACACCAGGAACAGAAAGTTGGCGGTCGCCTTCGTCAGCCATAAGGCGGGCGGATTCAATGGTGTTATCTGTCAGCATAGCGGAGAAGTATTCGATCAAGGCACCACCGATGACAGCCCCGGCAATGACTACGTAGCTGGCAATGTTAAGGATAGGTTCTGTACCTGTGGAATAGTTTGCTACATAAGCAACGATCAAGGATACAGAAGCAAATGCGGCGGAACCGATGGCAAAGCCTTTACCGATAGCAGCAGTTGTATTACCGACAGAGTCTAGACGGTCTGTGATCTCACGGACATCTGGATCTAGGTGACAGCTTTCAGCAAAACCGCCAGCATTATCTGCAATTGGACCAAAGGCATCAATCGAAACTGTTGCACCAACAAAGGACAGCATACCTAAAGCAGAAATAGCAATACCGTATGTACCGCACAATACTCCAGATAAGAATAATGAGACACCGATCACAAGTACTGGAGACAAGCATGAGCGGGAACCGATCGCATCACCTTTTGTGATGACAAATGCTTCACCCTCTGGGGCAATCTCTGCCAATTCACGTGTAGGCTTGTACTTTGTACTTGTGTAATATTCAGTGATAGAACCGATGGCAACACCAGAGATGATACCAAGAACAGAAGAGATCCAAGGTGAGATCCAACCTAACTTGAAGGCTTCATACAATGGAATGTTACGGAATAAGAGCAAGCAGCCGATAAAGCTCAAAACAACAGTCATACCAGCAGAGAGCCAATTGGCAAGGTCAAGTTCATGTTCTGGATCATTGCCCATCTTACGGATAGAGGCAAAGATGATCGAAACAAGACAAGAGAGAAGACCAAATCCAGCAAGCAGGATCGGGAACATCGTTGTAGCAGTGAAGGTAGCTTCTGTAACAGCAGTACCGCCCGCAACAGCTGTCTTGTAGATCGTAACGGCAATCATCAACCCTGCCGCAACGGATGCTACATAAGACTCTAAGAGATCAGAACAGTTACCAGCAATATCATTGACATTATCACCAATAAAGTCAGCAATCGTATTTGGTACACGAGAATCATCCTCTGGCAGATCATGACGGATCTTACCAAGGATATCCGCACTGATGTCAGCAGCTTTTGTATAGTTGCCTCCAGCTACACGGTTGAACATAGCAACAAGGGAACAACCCAAGGAATATGTTGTGATACGCATGATAGAAGCGTTGCACTCTAAGTTGACTAATAGACCAGTACCTGTTGAGGTGTGAGAGACACCGCTGAATAACAACAAGATGAATAATAGACCTAATGTACCAAATGCCTGTACAGAAAGACCGGAAATAGAACCGCCCATGAGTGCAACTTTGACAGTTTCACCAATGGAACGGGTACGATCAGCAGTGTTAGCAGTGCGGACATTTGCATATGTTGCACTCTTCATGCCAATGATACATACAGCAGAACTCATCGCTGCACCGATCAGGAATGTCAAACCGCTTGTTCTTTCAATAAACAGTGTAAATACGACAGATAGAATGATCGCGGCGATCCAGATCGACCGGAATTCTGTCTTAATGAATGCAGAAGCGCCAGAACGAATGATACCTGCCATTTCCGTCATGTCTTCATTTCCTTCCGGAAATTTCTTGATCTTCTGGAAGTTGAAGAAAACGAAGCCGATGGTCAACAAAGCCACGGCAAGAAAGATGATCCACCATACCATGATAAAATACCTCCTAACTGTGATAGACCGTTGTCAAAATGATGTTGACATTTTTAAAAATGAATTCGATACATTCATTATCATTCTTTGTGCAGAAATTGACAAGTTGTTATGCAATCATTCTGCTATTATTTACCATGCGAGGTCATTATGAAGAGATGGAGCAGTTTTATAAAAGGGTATGAATGGCAGGCGGTGCTGGCACCGTTGTTCAAACTTTTAGAAGCATTGTTTGATCTATTTGTGCCGTTGATCGTAGCAAGTATGATCGATCATAGCGGGAATAGACATACAACATGGTTATGCTTTGGTATGTTGATAGGAACAGCTGTATTTGGGGTGTTATGCAGTGTGAGTGCACAATGGTTTGCGGCGCGTACTGCGGTAGGTGTATCAAGCCGTCTAAGATCAGCTCTTTTTCAGCATATCGGTACTTTATCTGCAAAACAGGTAGATGAAGTAGGACCGGATACTTTGTTAACAAGAGTGACATCGGATATCAACCAAGTTCAAAATGGTATCAATATGGCTTTGCGCCTATTGTTGAGAAGTCCGTTTATTGTCTTTGGTGCAATGGTCATGGCTTTTATGGTAGATGTGGAAGCTGGGAAACTATTTGCTGTTGTTATTGTTGTATTAGCGGTCGCAACATCTTTGATCATGATCTTAGGTATACCGCTTGTGAAGAAGGCACAAGGAAAATTGGATTGTGTCATGCGGAAAGTAAGACAGGATCTTGAAGGAATACGACCGATCCGTGCGTTTGGAAAACAAGAGAAGGAACTGGAAGACTTCAAGAAAGCAGACCGTACTCTGACAAAAGCTGACGAACAGTCTGCTTTTGTGTCTTCTTGTATGGATCCAATAACGTATATCTTGATCAATCTAGCAGTAGTATGGCTGCTGCAGATGGGGGCGATCCGTGTATATGCTGGATCGTTATCCCAAGGCAGTGTGGTTGCTTTGTATAACTATATGGCCCAGATCGTAGTAGAACTTGTTAAACTTGCTTCTTTGCTTGTGACGATCGAGAAAGCAGCCGCATGTGCAAGCAGGATAGATCAGATCTTAGCTATCAAACCAGATATGACATATGGCAAGGAAACAACAGGAACAGGAAAGACAGCTTTACGTGTGGAACATGTGACTTTTGCCTATGCGGGCACAACTGTACCTGCATTAAAAGATATCTCTTTTACTTTACAAGAAGGAGAAACACTTGGTGTTATTGGTAGTACGGGCAGTGGTAAGTCTACTTTGGCTTCACTTTTGGCAAGGTTATATGATTGTGACCAAGGGAAGATCTATATATACGACAAAAAGATTAGTTCATATACAGCAGCTGCTCTGCATCAGATGGTTGCTTTGGTCATGCAGAAAGCTGTGCTGTTTACAGGTAGTATTCGTAAGAACTTATGTTTTGGTAAAGAAATTGATGATAGTGTCTTGCAGCAGGCAGTCCTATGTGCACAGGCAAAAGATGTGGTAGACACAAAGGGGGATGGATTAGACAGCTGGCTCGAACAGGGAGGCAGTAATCTATCTGGAGGACAGAAACAACGTTTAGCAATGGCTAGGGCGATCGCGCACCAGCCTAAGATCTTAGTGTTGGATGATAGCAGCAGTGCTCTGGACTATGTGACAGATGCAAGACTTCGTCAGGCATTAGCTGAGCGTAAAGGGACCACAGTGATCATTTCCCAAAGAGTTGCGTCTATTAAACAGGCTGATCATATCTTGGTGTTGGATGATGGCAGGATGTGCGGTTATGGTACACATGATGCATTGCTGAAAGGATGCAGGGTGTATCAAGATATATGCCGTGTCCAGACAGCAGATGAGGTGGAACATGCGTAAACAGGAAGTAATGCAGCGTTTAATACAATATGTCGATCATAGTAAGATCTTGATCCCGATCAGCTTTATTCTTGCGGCTGTATCGGTGATGAGTGCATTGTATGTGCCGATCGCGATCGGACATGCGATCGATATGATGCTGGGACAAGGCAGGGTGTTTTTTGCAGGGCTGCATATATACGCAATTAGAATTGTTTTCTCTGCTTGTTTATCTGGTCTTTCATCTTGGCTTATGGATCTTGTGAACAACCATATCGTATATCGTACTGTGCGAGAAATACGAGATGACTTGATGGCAAAGATCCACCATTTACCGTTATCTTACTTAGATCGACATCCTGCTGGTGATCTTGCTGGACGTGTGATCACGGATGTGCAACAGTTGGGAGATGGACTTTTATTAGGTACCCAGCAGTTATGTAAAGGGCTTCTCACAATCATGTGCACTCTGGCAGTTATGCTGTATCATTCTTTTATTTTGACGATTTTGATCTTATTTCTAACTCCCCTCAGTTTTTTGACAGCAAAGTTCATTGCTGGACATACCTATCACATGTTTCAAAAACAGAATGAAACAAGAGGAGGCCAGACAGCTTTCTTACAAGAAGCAGTTTTACATCAGAAAGTACTTTGTTCTTATGATGGCTGGCAGGCAAGCCAGAAAGAATTTGATGCATGGAATCAGAAATTGCAGGGCTATAGTGAGAAAGCTGTATTTTATTCCAGTTTAACAAACCCTTGTACAAGAGCTGTCAATAATATCATCTATGCTGTAACAGCATTTGCAGGGATCTTTTGCATTCGTGGCGGCACATTGACAGTAGGTGGTTTGAGCATGATGTTGTCATATGCCAATCAGTATATGAAACCATTCAATGAGATCTCTTCTGTAATAACAGAATTTCAGAATGCATTATCCTGTGCTGACCGTATTTTTGCTGTGTTGGATCAAGTGGAAGAGAGTGATGAAGGACAGGTGAAACATAGATCATGGCAAGGTGCGATCCAAGTGGAAGATGTTTCTTTTAGTTATAACAAAGAAGGATGGATGGAACATCTTACAGTAGAGATACCTAAGGGTAAGAAAGTGGCATTGGTTGGGGCTACAGGCTGCGGCAAGACGACTTTTATGAACCTCATCATGCGGTTTTATGAAGTACAAAAAGGCAGGATATTGCTGGATGGGGTAAATCTAAGGGATATCAAACGTGAGGAGCTATCTTCTATTTTTGGCATGGTCCTACAAGATACGTGGTTGAAAGATGGAACGATTCGCGACAATATCACATTTGGAAAAGAAGCAGATGATGCGGCTGTAATAGAAGCTTGTAAGAAAGCACATAGTTGGGAGTTTATCAAACGACTGCCACATCAGCTGGATGAAGTTGTAGATGAAAGTACATTGTCACAAGGTGAGAAACAACTGTTGTGCATGACAAGAGTTATGTTGATGCAGCCGCCGGTATTGATCTTGGATGAAGCTACTTCCTCCATCGATGTATATACAGAACAGAAAGTACAAGATGCTTTTGACACAATGATGAAAGGACATACATGCATCATCGCAGCACATCGTTTAAAAACGATCGAGAATGCAGATATCATCCTTGTTATGGAAGATGGAAAGATAGTTGAAAAGGGTACGCATGAATGTTTGCTGAAAGAGAATGGGGCATACAAAAAGCTGTATGATGCCCAATTTGCTATAGAAAAATGGGCTCTTCTGTACCCAGGGTGGGTAAAGTTTCATAAATATATTTGCTATTAAGG
>CAUWCC010000008.1:0-41052 GCA_963556805.1 uncultured Bulleidia sp.
GACTAATTTCTACTTCGCCGCCTTCAAAGTGGAAATTAACTTTTCACTTCAGTCCTGCTTGACATCTAACAACATAGACCACTCTACAAGATCGTATAGTTCACTGAAATAATAGAAAGAAATTCTGCTAGCACCGCAATCATTGGTAATATCCACGATCGTGATCTAATCCAGAGATTTCTTCTTCAGAATATATTTCAAAGATTCTTCTAGTACTTTCTCTTTGTTCTATCTGCCACATCCTTACCTCTTATAACAGTAAAATTAATACAGAAAAAACACATCATATATACAAGTCCTGCAGTTATATTAGAAAAAATTTCTTCCATACAAGCATGTATTTTTTGCCATGCAAACACATCAATATCACATAAAATTGCGTATTTTAAGGCCTTTTTTACTATTTTTCTTTTGTATGACATTCGCCTGCATATGTTTGAATAAAGCGTTTTCATTATGTGATGGATATGTGAAATAATGGTGAAATGTTGGCTTTCTTAAGAATCTTTGATAAAACCAAGGCCATGCGGAAAACAATGAGAAACGAAAAAACAGCTATCCTGCTTTTGTCATCTGTCATGGCAGGTATCCTTGCCGCAAGACCAGATATGGTCATGGCACAGGATCTCACAGTCGGAAACGAACTTGTTGGTCCGGCAGCGGTATCGACATATACACTCGATATCAACGATCAGAAACCACTTGATACACTGAAGCAGGAGGTCATTAAGAAGTATGCAGACAGTGTATCCAACATGAATATGGATGACATCGATGCAGCATCTACAAACATCACAGTACACGACTTTGACCATACACAGCCAGGTCTGCAGAATGTGAATATTACTCTCAATGTAACAGCTAAGTCCAACGAAGCAGTAAGCTTGGTATACACAGAGAATGCTTATGTAGAAGTAGAAACATCTGGTCCTCATATTACAGTGAAGGAGGAAGAAGTTACTATTGACTTCGGTTCTTCTTTCAACTTCACTGAGAACATTGCTAGTCTGAATACAAAGAACAGTGCTTTGCCAGCATTACGTGAAGAAGACAACGTTGATGTAAACAAAGAAGGTACATATGACTGCACGATCGAGGCAGTCGATGCACAAGGCAAAGTAAATACAGCCACCTACAAGGTCAATGTAAAAAAGACACCAGAACAGTTAAGAGCAGAGGAAGAAGCGCGTATTGCGGCCGAGAAAGCAGCAGAGCAAGCACGTCAAGAAGCAGCACGTCAAGCTGAAATACAAGCTGCACAAGCATATGTCGCTGCTCCTGCACCAGTACCTGCTCCACAACCCGTACAAGCAGCCCCAAACCCTTCTGGAAATGCCATTGTAAACTTTGCCATGCAGTTCCTTGGCAGTCCATATGTCTTTGGCGGAAACAGCCCAGCAGGATTTGACTGCTCTGGTTTCACACAGTTTGTGTACGGAAACTTTGGTATCGCCCTGCCAAGAACTTCTTATGGACAAGAAGGGGTCGGTACGATCGTATCGGCAGCAGAAGCACAGCCTGGTGACTTGGTCACTTATGATGGTCATGCTGGCATCTACATCGGAAACGGTCAAATGATCAATGCAATGACACCTGCTCAAGGTGTAACAATCTGCGGCATCTATGATGTATATAACGGCAGAATGATGATTCATAGACTCTAAGAAACGGAAAACCGTTTCTTTTTTGTTTATTCTACCCATAATTTCACATAGTCTACCCATAACATTGATTTCTTAATAAATTTTAAATAAACTATAAGTATGAGTACAAAGAAGAATATTACAAAACTCTTCGCTGTAACGGGTGTTCTGCTCTTGATCAGTACACCGTCACCGGTACATGCAGAAGATAAAGTTCCGGCAACAACCGGTGACTTAAAAATTTTTGAAATCAATATGAACGACCAAGACCCACTCGCAACATTGAAGGCTGAGGTCATCGAAGAACGTGCCGCATATGATGCAGCTATCAACATGTCTCAGGTAGATATGGGTGCTTCCACGATCACAGCTGATACTTTTGACCGTACAAAGTGTGGCCTTCAGAATATCAATATCAAGGTGTCTGTTTCTAAGAAGGATTCTGATTCTGATACAGAAAAGTATGGCTTCAATGAAAGTGCTGCGATCCGTATGGTACAGCCAGAAGGACCTCAGGTCATTCTGAAGTCTGAAGTTGTGACAGTAGATCTTGGTTCTACATTCAACTACAGCGATAACATTGGTTATGTATCTAACAAGGATGGCAAGCTTCCTGTAATCAAAGAAACAGATAACGTCGATGTAAATACGGAAGGTTCTTATGTTTGTGATATGACATTTATTGATGCTTCTGGTCAGAAGTCAAATTTGTCTTATATCGTAAATGTAAAGAAGCCTGCAGAAGTGATTCGTGCTGAGGAAGAGGCAGCAAAAAAAGCGGAAGAAGAAGCTGCTAAGAAAGCTGCGGAAGAGGAAGCTGCTAGGAAGGCAGCAGAAGAAGCCGCAAGACTGCAATTACTTGCTTCTATGCAATTAGATGTAGGCACATTCACTGGCAGTACAAGTGATCTTGTCAACTATGCTATGCAATTTGTTGGCAGTCCATATGTATTCGGCGGTACAACGCCTTCTGGTTTTGACTGCTCTGGTTTTACACAGTATGTATTTGCTCACTTCGGTATTTCTTTACCACGTACTTCTTATGAACAGGAACATGTAGGTACGATCGTTTCTGTTGCAGAAGCACAGCCAGGTGATCTTGTTACATATGATGGTCATGCTGGTATCTACATTGGTAATGGGCAGATCGTAAATGCTATGAATCCTTCTCAGGGTGTAGGTGTTTGTAGTCTGTATGCCATCTCCAATGGTAATATGCAAATCCATAGATTGTAATCACAAACAAGAGTGATCCTTAAGGACCACTCTTTTTTCATGCTTAGAATATCTTTCTAGCTTCTCGCAATGTACGAAACAGCCTGCTTTCTCTCACTCTCATACCAGCATTGGTATCTTGGAATTTAACGGTCACAAAACCGCCTCCTGTACGCTGTACTTCTACTTGTCTGATCACCCTTCCTGATACCACAACATATAATCGATCACCTTTATGCACCATATCATCACCTCGTATACATAAGCATACGGATGACCCCGGCAGATAAAGCTGACCAAAAAGAAAAAGCGGAATTTTTATTCCGCTAAAGATTACCACAATAAGTACCACCGCACAGTTGGACACATTTCTTTGTTAAAACATCCAAAGCATCTAGGCAATACGGTACTTGTAACTCTATATAATTGTTCTTAAGCACAGAAAGCTCTGTACAAGCCAATATAACAGCATCACATCCCTTGCCCTTCATCGTATCAAGAACACCCAAGAAACGCTCTAAGGAACCCTTCTCGCCCTTCTTGATCTCATCATAGATAATAGACATCACAACTGACTGCTCATACTCATCTGGATAGACACACTCTGCCCCATATCCTGCCAAAGCCTTCCCATACAGATCCGACTGTACCGTCCCATCTGTCGCCAAAACACCGATCTTCTTACCACAATGCACAGCCGCATATGCTGCAGCATTATCGATCATATTTACAAACCCATCTCCCATCTTCTTACGAAAATGGTCCTGGAAATAATGTGAAGTATTACAAGGGACAGCCAAATAAGAACATCCAACTCTCTGCAGCAGATCGATATCATCAGAAAAGACCTTCCACAACTCTTCCGTACGACCTTCTTTTATCATCGCCGTACGATCCGGTATCGAAGCATGCGACCACAACATCAGATCAATATGATCCTGATCCTTCTCCACCTTCGTTGCATCAATGATCTTATGGTAGAATACATCACTTGCTTCCGCGCCCATACCACCTAATATACCAAGGATCTTCTTTTCCACTTCCCTGCCCCCTTCTTACTTCGGCTGTACAGGATAATACTTCTTATACTTACCGAACTGTCTCCGCAACTGTTCTTTCACAAAGAACCAACGCAGCGGATTCTTATACATATCATACTTATATTCCAAAGAAGATGAACATCTACCTTCCTTCTCCAGACGCTTTGCCTTCTCCACTAACGCCTTATCCTCTGTATACGTAAACGCAACCTTGGAAGGGATCAAATGCCAATATGTCTCATTTCTGCATACTTTCAGATCTTCTTCAGCATCTTCATACTTCTCAACGATCAACTTAGCAATATTCAAACCAGCACCTGTCACATAGTAATTTGATCTGCCCTGTCTCAAATTGATCTCAAAGACACGATAATCCTCACTATCACCATCCTGCTTGATATCAAAGTTAGAGAAACCTGTATAGCCAATATCCTCTAACATCTTACGGATCTTCTCAGCAATCGGAAATTTCGTCACATCCTCTGTAACGATAGCCGCATGGTTGCCAAGCCCTGTAGGTGTATGTTCCTCTACCATTGTATGACCTAGGCACATAGCTCTTACCTTACCCTTAGTATCCGAGAAACAAGTCAAGACACGCATATTGCTGTCGCCGCCTTCTACCATCTTTTGCAAGATCATCTTATCTGTATACCCATGTGCATAGATCTCTTTCATGATAGAAACTGTCTCCATTGGACTATGAGAAAAATATACTTTCTTCATACCCTCAAACTCATGACGGAAATATTCTGCACTGAAGGAAGGCTTCACAATGATCGGATATGTAAAACCAAGTGCTTCTTCTGTTACTTCTTCCTCCTTCACTGGACCATCTTTTACAACCGTCACAGGATAAGGAATATCGTACTTATCACAGATCTCATAGAAAGCTGCCTTCTTCTGGATCTCCTGATAGATCTCACGCGGCGGCATTGGTGAATGGAAACGTGGAAGTTCTTTATGCAGACGGATCAACATATCCGCATACTGATCTGTACATCCAACCAAGTACAACTCACCCTCTGGATGTTCCTGTTCAAACTTCTTCAACACTTTCAACATCGTCTCATCATTCTCCAGATCCGGTTCTGTTGTAAAGTGCAGGATAGAAGAATGCATCGTTGTTGCCATTGGATATCTACCGAAACAATAAGACTTAACACCATAAGCCTCATGGAAAGCTCTTGCTACATTGTAGCAATTCAAATCTGCCCCCAGAATAACTGGAATGATTTCACCACTCATCTCTTATTTCCCAAAGAACACCTTATGCCATGTCAAGAAAGTATAAGCTGTCCAAACCTTTCTCTGATTCATTGCCTTACCAGCCACATGGTCGTCCAGCAATCTTCTCAACTTCTCTGTATCAAAGTATTCCTCTGCCACATCAGAAGAGAACGCCTCTCTGATCTGCTTATAATACTTATCCATCTTGATCCACTCTCTAATAGGAGTAGGGAAACCCTTCTTTGTACGGAATGCCCACTCATCCGGGATCTTTGTAGATGCTGCCTTACGGAATACATACTTTGTATCAATATCATTGATCTTATATTCCACTGGAATCTGTGCTGCTTCTTCCACAACATAACGATCCAAATACGGCACACGGAGTTCAATAGAACTAGCCATCGACATCTTATCCGCCTTCAAGAGAATATCTCCTGGCAGCCACAGATGAAAATCCAAGTACTGTTTCTTCTCCAATTCAGGCAAATCCTTTACACGATCATAGATTGGCTGTGTAATGTCATGCACAGAAGGTGCTTGTCTATACTTAGGCTTCAAGATATCCAAAGCCTCTTTATCACTAAATACCTTAGCCTGACCAATGAAGTAATCTTCCGGTCTTCCTGTAGAATTCAAGATCAGATCATGTCCCTTGAAGTAAGGCAGATGTCTTGTAATATTTGCGGCCGCAATACGCAGACCCTGTGGAAGCTTCTTATACTTCTTCATCATATCATACTCATCGTACCACTCATAACCAGCATAAATCTCATCCGCCCCTTCTCCAGACAACACGACCGTAACATTCTTACGAGCCAGCTGAGCCAAGAAATAAAGTGGCACACTAGAAGGATTAGACTGTGGTTCATCCATATGGTACTGAATATCCGCAAAAGCATCCATGCACTGCTCCGCTGTCAAAGACTCACGGAAATTCTGGACATGCAGAATATCACTCAAACGATTTGCATCATTTGTTTCATCAAAATTGTCATAGTTAAAACCAACAGAGAATGTATCACGCGGATGCAATTCTGCTGTGATATAGGAAGAGTCAACACCACCAGAAAGGAAAGAACCAACTGGAACATCCGCAACACGATGGGCAGCTACAGACTCACTTACACGCTTTGTAATATCCTCTGCAATACCGTCCAAACTCTTTGTAGACTTCTTTGTAAAATCAATGTCCCAATAACGCTCAATATGCATTTCTCCGTTCTTAAAAACAAAGTAATGCGCAGGTTCCAGCTTATATGTTCCTTTGAAGAATGTTTCATCCATAGAACTATACTGGAATGTCAAATATGGACGCAGGGCATTCGGGTTTACTTCCTTCTTCCATGCAGGATGCTCCAAGAAAGACTTGATCTCAGAACCAAAGATCAAATTACCACCTTCCATAATAGAGTAGTACAAAGGCTTAATACCAAAGTAGTCTCTTGCACCATACAACTGACCTTTTCTCTTATCATAGATCACGAAAGCAAACATACCTCTCAACTTCTCAGCAAGCTGTTCACCATACTCTTCATAACCATATAAAAGAACTTCTGTATCACAATCTGTACGAAACTTATAACCTCTTTGTTCCAATACAGCTCTCAATTCTCTAAAGTTATAGATCTCACCATTGAATACAACAATGATGGAACGATCTTCATTGCACATAGGCTGACCCGCAGCCTCTCTTAGATCAAGGATAGACAAACGGCGGAACCCTAAAGCAACCGCATCATCATCCCTCTCCCCTTCTACATAATATCCACCCATGTCAGGACCACGATGAATAATACGTTCTGACATACGTTTAATAATATCTTCACGGTTTGCATACATACCCGTGAATCCTGAAAAACCACACATATAAAGGTCCTCCTGTGTAAACCATTGTTTATTATACGGCATCACAATCAACCCCCGCAACTTATCACTGCGGCTTGATCATCTGTGATACGTATTTGAAAATAAATAAGATAACACCTGTTCCCGCAATACCAAGACATGTGTAATCAAAGTATTCTTTTGCTTTTTCAGCAGGTGACTTCAAATGTTCCTCACTCACCTTCTTCTGCATCCGTATACGTCCCAACTCATTACCATCCATGGAAATAACAAGATACGCCTCAATCCGCTCTGGATCTTTCTCATCCAACATAGTGATATCTGTTGTCAGTTTAGACTCATCTGCCTCAGCATTCATTAAAGCATATAGATCACTAGGCATATAAAACTTATAATGTTTCTTTACATCCCCAACTTTCAGCTCCACTTCTTTCACACCGATCGTATCTTTCGAAATCAATGCACTTTTAAAGTTTGCATACCCATAGTCCAATAGCTTCTTAATATCTTCCTGCATCACATTTTCATCTACTGCCCCAGATACTGCTACCGTTAGTTTTGTATTCCCTCTCTCAGCTGAAAATACAGCTGTTGTTCCACTTGCCATACCACCAACCAAACCATCATAGGCCGGCAATGTCCTTGTTATAGGTTCCTTATCCTGCGGTGTGTATTGTACAGTACTGTAATACGGCCGCAATTCCTTCTCAGACGTAAATAAACGACCGATACCAGCAAGATCCTTCACCGTAGAAGTTTGCTCTTTTTTCCCGCTATCATAACTATCAGTAAACTTTGTTCCGCTAAGCTGCATATCTTTCGCAAGCTGATCCATATGCTTAACAATATTTTTATCCCCAAGGGATAACGCATATGCACAATCATCATAGCCACCGATCATCACAGCTTGTTTTAGATCTTCCGCTGGTATTTCTTTTCCTTCTTCTAGTGGTAATGATGAAGGAAAGTTCACGTCCTGAGGTGCTTTGTAGGAAACAGTATCTTTACCTTGATATGCATAGACTGCCATCAACTTTGCACTTGCCCCGCCTGCTATCGCATCCGCACTTCCTTTTTCATATAACACCTGGCCTGAATTTGAGTCTACAAGAATTGCCTGTGTGGAGCCTATATCCGGCTCTCCCTCTGCTTGGACTGGTATTCCTAGTATGAAAAAAGACAATACTGCCAATAAACACAGTAACTTACGCATCAAGACCTCCTGTTCTATAATGACAATATCATACACTCTTTTCTACTTTCCTTTCTTTAATTCCTGCATATTTGCGATATTGTACATAGATAAAAAGAGTCACCCTCATGGATGACTACTTTGTCTTTAATAATCGTAACGCATTTAAGACACAAAGCATAGCAACACCTGTATCCGCAAAGATCGCCATCCACATGTTAGCAATACCAAAGGCTCCCATGATCAAGACAAGGATCTTCACAATGATAGCAAAGGCAATATTCTGATTTGCTGTACGAAGGATACGTTTCGCATTGCGGATTGCCATTGGTATCTTACGCAGGTCATCATCCATGATCACAACATCAGCAGCTTCAATGGCCGCATCACTGCCAAGACCACCCATAGCAATACCTGTATCCGCTATCGTCAATACTGGTGCATCATTCACCCCATCTCCCACAAAGGCTGTAATACCTGTTTTCTTGATTTCTTCTAATTTCGATACCTTATCCTGCGGCAGACATTGGGCAAATACACGGTCTGCATGTACCTTTTCACCAATTGCTTCCGCGATCCTTGTATCATCACCAGATAGGATCAATGTATGATAACCAGACGCATGCATCTGTCCTACTGCTTCTACTGCTTCATCTTTCAACTGATCACGCAATACCAAGCAGCCTTCATAGACACCATCTTTAGCAACATAGACCAACGTACCAGCATCCTCACACGGCTCACATGCAATGCCGTTCTCCTGCATCATCTTATAATTACCTGCAAGAACAATATGTCCCTCTACACAACAAGACAATCCCCTGCCACCGATCTCTTGTACATCAGTGACGATCGTCTTATCGATCTCTTTACCATACGCTTGACGGATACCTTGGGCAATTGGATGGTTAGAATATGCTTCCGCATATGCGGCATCTTTTACAGCTTCTTTTGCACCATATACTTCCTCTACCGCAAAGACACCTGATGTCAAAGTACCTGTCTTATCCATGACAACATTCTCAGTCTTCGCAAGTATTTCAACAAGATTAGAACCCTTTACTAAAACACCCTTGCTGGAAAGACCGCCAATGCCAGCAAAGAAACTAAGTGGTACGGAAATAACCAATGCACATGGGCATGAGATAACAAGGAATGTACATGCACGGTAAATACCTTCCTGCCAGCCATAGCCGATAGTTGCTGTAATGATTGCAACAAGAACAGCAGCCAATACAACGATAGGTGTATAAATACGTGAGAAAGAAGTGATGAAGTTCTCTGCCTTGGCTTTTCTTTCACCTGCATTTTCTACCAATTCTAAGATCCTCGCTACTGTACTTTCCCCATATGCTTTAGTAACTTCTACTTCCAAAAGACCTGTACGGTTGATCGAACCAGAGATGACTTGATCACCAGGATCTACATCGCGTAATTTTGATTCCCCTGTTAAAGAAGATGTATCCAAGGAAGACGAACCAATCTTTACGATACCATCCAACGGGATCCTCTCACCTGGTCTTACCTGTACAATATCCCCAATCATAACATCTTCTGGTGAACAAGATTCCCATGTTTCCCCACGTTTTACTACAGCTGTATCAGGCCGGATATCCATCAAACTGGAAATAGAATGACGAGAGCGAGCCACTGCTAGATCTTGGAAATATTCACCAATCTGATAGAACAGCATGACTCCGCATGCTTCTTTCATATCACCAAGGTATACCGCCGCAAATGTAGCGATTGTCATTAAGAAATGTTCATCAAACAACTGTCCTCTGCCGATGCCCTTAAATGCTTTTATGATGACATCATACCCGAGTACAACATATGGCGCAAAAGCCATGACAAAACCAACTGTCCCAGACAAGAACAATGAGCTGAAAAATAATATTGCCCCGCCGATCAAGCGATACAACATCACTTTATCAAGATCCAGTTTCTGCTTATGCTCCTCATGATTATGCCCGCAATGACACTCATCTTCATCACAATGATGCACCTCTTCATGGTGGTCATGTCCGCAATGACAATGTTCCCCCTCACAGTGATAATGTTCATGATGATGCTCATGTCCATCATGCAATACAGCATCTGGTTCTTCTGTTGCGATCACATCCTTGATCATTGCACGCAGTTCTGCTTCCTTACTTGGATCACATGTATACTTCAATGTCTCATTCATAAAAGACAAAGAAACATCCTCCAGTCCATCAATGTGACGGATTTTTTTCTCTAACTTAGCAGCACAATCTGCACAATCAATATCCGTGATCTTACGACGGTATGTCTGTTTCTTGTTATCTAACAAGACCGCATCCGGTTCTTCCGCCGCAATCACTTCTTTGACCTTTGCACGCAGTTTTTCTTCACTACTTGGATCACATGTATACTTCAATGTCTCATTCATAAAAGACAAAGAAACATCCTCCAGCCCATCAATGTGACTGATCTTTCTCTCTAACTTAGCAGCACAATCTGCACAATCGATATCTTTGATCTTCCAACGATATGTCTTACTCTCAGCCATAACATTACCTCTCATACATAAACACTTGAACAACTGTTCATATATAATATACACACACAATGACTCATGTTCAATAGATCCGCTCTAAAAAACAAAAAAGACACACAATGTGTGCCTAAAAACCATGACGGACCTTGTTCAACAACACCATGAACGTTTCCTGTTCCTCTGGTGTCAATACAGATACCATATCCTTTCCTATCTGCTGCAGATACCTAACAGCTTTTTCTACGACCGTATGACCATTCTCTGTGATCATGATGACTTTCACACGCTTATCCGTTTCCATACCGCCTGATGTGATCAATCCTTTACTCTCCAATCTCATTGCTATACCTGTGGCGGTGGATTGTGCTACATGAAGTTTCTTCTCCACTTCTTTCATCGTTAAACTACCTTCCGGTTCTTTGCTTAAATAATACAGAACATACAACTGTGCAACAGTCAGATCGATCTTACGCAAGGCGTTATTCGCACGCTTCTCGATTTCATCATTGATCTGTTTGATCAAGCATCCCGGTCCTAAAACCTGTTCTTCCATATGTATCCATGATAGGACTTACACTCTGTTTTGTATACCCTCATTGACGATATGCCTATTTGTGTATAATCTTTCCATGAGGTGCAACTATGATCAAACAAAACTATCACTCACACACTAAACGCTGCGGACACGCTGTTGGTGAAGATGAAGACTATGTCCGTGAAGCCATCAAAGCCGGCTTGGAAGTGTTAGGATTCTCTGACCATGCCGCATATCCAATCCCTTGTCCATCAGAACGAATGAACTTAGATCAGGTAGAAGATTATATGCAGTCTATCACTGCTTTAAAAGAGAAGTATGCGGATGATATCAAGATCTTGCTTGGCATGGAGGTAGAGTATTACCCAGACCAATGGGAATACTTAAGAGAATATCGCAGGAGATTGGATTACTGCATCCTTGGTCAGCATCAGATCTCTTTAGATGGACACAGTTCTTACCATTTGCATCATCGAGACCAGCTGTTGGAATATGTAGATAAATTAGGTCTTGCTTGTGAACATGGGCTATGTGACATCATTGCCCATCCTGATGTATGCATGTGGGATTATCCAGTATTAGATGGTTCTGTATACGAAGCCGCAGAAAAAATCGCTGCTATTTCCCTGCAGTATGATGTACCACTGGAACTCAATTGCGGCTCTGGTGTACGCTGCGGGAAGAGAAGATACCAAGATGGTTACCGTTATGCCTATCCTGTACGACCTTTCTTCGAGACATTTGCTAAGCATAACTGCAAAATCGTAATTGGTCTGGATATCCATGACCCATCTCTTTTCCATACCGATGAATACATCAACGATGCCCTTTCCATCGTAGAAGGTCTAGACCTTACTTTTGTAAATGACTTTGATATCGTCAAAGCTGCCGCAAAGAGAAAAGAAGAATACTTTAAATAGCAGAAATGCTGGACACCATAACGATGCCCAGCATTTTTTATTACTCTAACTCAAATGCACCTGTATACAACTGATAATAACTGCCCTTCTTAGCAATCAATTCATCATGTGTACCCCGTTCAATGATATGACCATGATCCAGCACCACGATCACATCCGAGTTCTTGACTGTAGACAGACGATGAGCAATGACAAATACCGTTCTGCCATGCATCAAACGATCCATGCCTTCCTGTACGATCTGTTCCGTACGTGTATCGATGGAAGAAGTTGCTTCATCCAGGATCATGACCGGAGGATCTGCAACAGCAGCTCTTGCAATAGCTAAAAGCTGGCACTGACCTTGTGACAAAGAAGTACCACTGCCGGATAACATCGTGTTATAGCCTTCTGGAAGATGTCGGATAAAACTATCCGCACCTGCCAACTTAGCAGCCGCTATACATTCCTCATCCGTTGCTTCCAAGCGTCCATACCGAATATTGTCCATGACCGTACCTGTAAATAACACCGTATCCTGCAATACGATACCAAGTGACTTACGCAGATCTGCCTTACAGATCTTATTGATATTGATACCGTCATACCTGATCTTACCATCCGCAATATCATAGAAACGGTTGATGAGATTTGTGATCGTAGTCTTACCAGCACCAGTAGCACCTACAAAAGCGATCTTCTGCCCAGGTTTTCCATACAACGTAATATTATGCAGCACAGTCTTCTCACTAGAATAACCGAAATCTACACCAAAGAAACGAACATCCCCCTTCAATGGTGTATATGTCACCGTACCATCTGCCTGATGCGGATGTTTCCAAGCCCACATACCAGTAGATTCCTTACTCTCTTCCAACACTCCATTCTTTTCTGTTGCATTGACCAATGTTACATATCCTTCATCCTTTTCTGGTTCTTCATCCAGCAGTTCAAAGATACGCTGTGCCCCGGCAATACCCATGACCATGGCATTGATCTGTGGTGATATCTGTTGAATATTACCAGCAAACTGTCTTGACATACCAAGGAATGGAACAACAACCGCAATTGAGAACGGAAGACCAGAGATAGAAAGATTCGGGATTTTAGTCTCAATGAAGATACCACCGGCAACCGCAACAAACACGTAGATGATGTAGCTGATATTATTCAAGATCGGCATCAAAACATTAGAATACTTATTAGCCGCCTCTGCTGCATGGAACAATTCTTCATTCACTTCATCAAAGCCATTCTCTGCCTCTTTCTCGTGATTGAATACTTTGATCACCTTTTGGCCATTGATCATTTCTTCAATGTAACCCTCTGCCTTACCAATTGCTTTTTGCTGTGCCATGAAGTACTTAGCCGACTTTCCACCAACTTCCTTCGTGACCCATAGAGATATACAAGCACCAACGACAACAACAAGTCCCATCCAAACACTGTAATACATCATAATACTCAAGATCGTTGTCAAAGTAATGCAGGAGATCATCAACTGTGGAAAACACTGGGAGATCATCTGCCTCAGTGCATCAACATCATTTGTATAATGCGACATGACATCCCCATGTTTATGTGTATCAAAATACTTGATCGGCAAAGATTCCATATGTGCAAACATCTTGTCACGAATTTTATGCAAAGCACCCTGGGTAACGACCACCATAAGCTGATTGAATACAAAACCTGCGATCAAGGAAGCAATGTACAACCCCAGCAGGATCAACACAAAATGCAGCACTTGTCCCGAAACCTGTTCCCAAGCCAAATGCTTTGTACCTGCTTCTTCAATGATCGCAATGACATTTTGCTGGAAAATACTTGGCAACGCTGAGATCACAGCATTGGTAATGATGAGTACAACGATCACTGGCAATAGAACAGGATAAAAGGAGAACAGCATCTTCAGTAATCTCTTCACTACCGCAAACATACCTGTTTTACTATCCTTACGCATGTTCCTCCTCCTGTTCTGGAACATCCTCTGTTCCTGCTTTATTTTGTGATGTATATACTTCACGATAAATGCGATTTGTCCCCAGCAATTCTTCCGATGTACCAATAGCATCGATCTTCCCATCATCCAAAACAATGATATGATCAGCATCTTCTACAGAAGAAGTACGTTGAGCAATGATGATCTTTGTTGTTTCAGGAATATATTCTTTCATCGCTTTACGGATCAATGCATCTGTTTTCGTATCTACAGCAGAAGTAGAATCATCCATAATCAAGATCTTAGGTTTCTTTAACAAAGCACGGGCAATGCACAATCTCTGTTTCTGACCACCCGAAACATTCGTACCGCCTTGCTCGATTTTCGTATTGTATCCATCCGGCATCAAGTCAATAAACTCATCTGCACAAGCCATATGACAAGCTTGTCTCAATTCCTCATCACTTGCTTCTTTATTGCCCCAACGTAGATTTTCAGCAATCGTACCAGAGAACAGCACATTCTTCTGCAAGACCATCGCTACCGCATCACGCAGCACTTTGAGATCGTAGTTACGTACATCTTCCTTACCAACTCTTACACACCCCTCTGTCACATCATATAAGCGTGGTATCAGCTGTACCAGCGAAGACTTAGAGGAACCTGTACCGCCAATGATACCGATCGTCTCTCCTGACTTGATATGCAGATCGATATGATCCAATACATGACGATCTGCCATCTTGTTATATTTAAAAGCAACATGATCAAAATCGATCGATCCATCCTTCACTTCCATAACAGGATCACTTGGCGATGTGACCGTACTTTCTTCATTCAATACCTCTGCCAATCTTTCACCACTCTCTAAAGAAAGTGTGATCATAACAAAGATCATGGACAGCATCATCAAAGAAGATAAGATCTGGAAGGAATATGTCAACAATGTTGAGAACTGGCCGACATTCAATTCTGTCCCACCAGATACAATGATTGTCTTAGAACCAAACCATAATACAAACAGCATAACAATATACATGCACATCTGCATCATTGGGTTATTCAAAGCTACGATCCTTTCAGCCTTTGTAAATAACTTCTGGACATTCTCAGAAGCACAGTCAAACTTCTTGTTCTCATGTTCTTCACGTACAAAAGACTTCACAACACGAATACCATTCACGTTCTCTTCTACCGATTCATTCAAAGCATCATACATTGGAAAAGCCTTACGATAGAGGGGCAGTGCTGCCTTGATCACACAACCAAGACCAATTGCTAAAAGAGGTATCACGACCAAAAAGATCAACGCCGTCCTACCACCCATCAAATATGCCATCAAGAATGAAAATATAAGATTCAAAGGAGCTCTTACGGCAGTACGAATGATCATCATAAACGTCATTTGCACATTTTGGATATCTGTTGTCAATCTTGTTACAAGAGATGCGGATGAGAAATGGTCAATATTCTGGAAAGAAAAATCTTCTACTTTATAAAACACATCATGACGCAGGTTCTTACCAAACCCACAAGCTGCCGTGGCACAAGTCAGACCTGCCAACCATCCAAAGATCAATGAGATAAATGCTAAAAGCAGCAATTTCCATCCATAACTCACAATCACATTGATTCCTACACCAGCGCGTATATCATTGACTAGACCTGCAATAATAAAAGGAATCGCAGCTTCACATATCACCTCACCTGCTACAAAGATCGGTGTCATTACTGCTTTTCCTTTGTATTCGCGCACACTTTTCAACAAAGTACGTAACATATACCCTCCCCTTCTAACGACTTATACGTATTGCTCCTCTATTTTGTCACAAATATTTTCATCTCACAACAAACGCATGCTATGTACTTTTGCGAAAGAAAAAACGGATCATCCTCACGACCCGCTTTCTCCTGTTTGTTATATAGACTTACTTATTTAAGTATTCTTCGATCTGTGCCGCAACACCTTCGCCATCCAGGCGGTATTCGTGAAGAAGTACTTCGGCACTAGCACTTTCTGCATAGCCGTACATACCAATACGATGAATACGACGTGGACACTTCTCCACAGAGATCTCAGATACCATAGAACCAAGACCACCTGTTACACTGTGTTCTTCTACTGTAAAGATCTGGTCATTTTCTTCCAATACCTTTACAATGCCTTCTTCATCACAAGGCTTGATCGCACATACATCGATCACTGTCAGATCAATGCCCTTATCAGCCAAGATCTTAGCAGCAGCCATAGAACTCTGCACCATCAGACCTGTCGCAAAGACAGCGATCTTCTGTGTACCCTGACGCAATACATTGATCTTTCCAATATCAAACTTTGTGTCAGCTGTATAGAAGTCTTCAACCTTGGATCTACCAAGTCTTACATAGCAAGGACCTTCATGGGATGCTACATAGTCAATAACAGCCTTTGTCTCATACTGATCACATGGACAGTACACAGCAAGACCTGTCAAAGATCTCATAATAGAGATATCTTCAATGGCCTGATGTGTACAACCATCCTCACCTACTGTAATACCAGAGTGAGAACCTACAATTTTTACATTCAGACCCGGATAAGCAACACTGTTACGAATCTGTTCCCAGCATCTACCTGTTGCAAACATAGCAAATGTGCTAGCAAATGGAATATAGCCGCTAGCCGCAAAACCTGCCGCAACACCAATCATATTCTGCTCAGCAATACCCATATCAAAGAAACGCTCCGGGGCAACCTTGCCAGCCATTGCACTCTTTGTACTTCCTGCCAAATCAGCATCTAATACCACGATCTTCGGATTTTCCTGTACAAGCTTCGCAAGCTCTTCACCATAAGCTTCTCTTGTAGCCTTCATTATTCTTCCACCCCCAGATCGCGCAATGCAATCTTATATTCTTCATCATTTGGAGCCTTACCATGCCATCCCACAGCATTTTCCATAAAGGATACACCCTTACCCTTTACAGTATGTGCAATGATCGCAGTAGGCTTGCCTTCACATGCCTTTGCCTCATTGAAAGCTTTCTCGATCTGTTCCATATCATGACCATCGATCTCGATCACATTCCAACCGAAAGCTTCGAACTTTTCCTTGAACGGTTCCGGTCCAATGACATCACATACCTTACCATCGATCTGCAAACCGTTGTTATCCACAACAGCACACAGATTATCCAGCTTGTAGTGACCAGCTGCCATAGCAGCCTCCCATACCTGACCTTCTTCACATTCACCGTCACCGAGCAGTGCATAGATACGATGACCATTGTTCTCCAGCTTATTTGCCAAAGCCATACCAACAGCAGCAGAAATCCCCTGGCCCAAAGAACCGGTACTCATATCTACGCCGTCAACAGCCTTCATGTCAGGGTGTCCCTGCAGACGAGATCCCAAATGACGGATTGTCAAAAGCTCTTCTTCCTTCAAAAAGCCCTTCTCCGCCAGGACTGCGTAAAGCAAAGGAGCCGCATGACCCTTACTAAGAACAAAACGATCCCTGTCAATCGTTCCTACATTGCCCGCATTAATATCCATAATATCAAAGTAGAGAACAGTCAAAATGTCCGCCGCACCGAGAGATCCTCCTGGGTGGCCGGACTTGCCTGCATATACTTCTTTAATAATGTTGATCCGGATGTTGTTTGCGTGCTTCTTCAGTTCGCTGATTTCCATCTCTTATCCTCCATTAAGCGTTAATATGATAGCATATCACGCATTTTTGTTATACGTTTTAACGGTTAATTTTGTTCCTCTTCATAAGGAAAAACCCTACTTCCTCCCATATTTTCACATTAGACCGCCCATTTCTTCTATTTCCCCTTCGTACTCCGATCTCTATTCCCCAGGAAATATTTTCGATGCAAAAATACACCCAGTCTACACAAACTGGATGTACTTATTTCACAAGATATGTATCAGTTCTTTTACTTCTCTTATCTTCTCAATGCCTGCTTCACAACAACGTCCGATCTTCGATACCCATATCGGCCGCATTCCTGCTTTATATGCCCCTAGTATATCCCTAGGAAAGATATCTCCAACAAAAACACATTCATACGGCTCTACCTCCATCTTCTCACATGCTATAGCAAATAATCTTGGATCTGGTTTCTTAATACCATGATCGCCGGATACCGTAATGTAATCTGTCGGAAAGTATGCGGATAGACCAGCATGTTCTAACTTCTGACGTTGTCCTTGGGAAGGTCCATTCGTGATGATTCCGAGTTTATACCTCTGCTGCAGATAGTCCAGGGTTTGTTTTACGCCATCAAAACTAACCGCATACATCCATAGTTTCGATGCCCAATATGCCTCAAAGCCTTCACGATCTAACACAATTCCATATGTATTCTGCAACATATCTACAACGTAAGACTTTGGCACATCACCATTTTGGTCCCAGATCATAACATGTTGCAAAATGGATTCAAATTCCACTTCATCTTTTATATCTGTATGTTCTTTTAAGATATCCCGGTAACATTGATACGCATAGATCTCACGATCTCCTAAAGTATCATCAAAATCAAAGAGAACTGCTTTGATCATTTTCCTTCCCCTTTATATTCTTTTTGCAATGTGAAGCCGCGACCGCGTACCTCACTAACACTGCATACGATAATAAAGGAATCAGGATCGATCTCATGAGCGATCTTTTCCAACTTCGGTAATTCTCTACTGCCAACAACTGTCAACAACACTTCCGATGCTGCTCCACTGAAACCACCAGTGCCATTCAACATCGTCACCCCGCGATCCATCTTAGAAAGTACTGCTTTACGGATCTCATGACTCTTTTCACTAATGATTTTTACTTCTACACGAGAAGACCCCATTAATAAGATCTTATCCAAGGTTGCTGTATAGATAATGACATTGACGACACCATACAACAAGAACTCGATACCAGATACGCCTGCCTGTAAGCACAGGATCAAGATATCAAAGATCATCATCATAGAAGATACTGGTAGCCGAAAAAGTTTATGCAAGACAAGCGGCGGAATATCCATACCACCAGTAGAAGCACCTTCTCGTATCACGATACCTAGTGCACAGCCAATACCTAAGCCAGAAAATACCGCACATAACATAGGATCTTGTGTTAATACCACGCCATGCAATACAGTTTCACAGATCCGCAATGAGATAGGCATAGCAAAAGTACTAATAATCGTTGATAAAGCAAATGACTTACCTAGGACGATCCACCCAAGGATCAACATAGCTGAGTTGAGCACAAAGACAAAACCAGAGATAGGGATACCTGTTACTCTGTTAGCAAAAATAGCAAGACCTGTACCACCACCGGTCGTTATACCAGATGGTGTAAGAAACAACTGTACGGTTAAAGCATACAAGAAGTTTCCAAGTATGATCATGATGAACGAACGTATTTTATCCAATCGCATATGATTTACCTCTCCATTCCGTATTTATTTTACTGATATAAGCCAAGAAAAAAAGACTCCCACAGGAGTCTAAGTCATTACTTATCAAGCTTCTTATACAAAGCAACGAATCTCTCAGCCAAGATACCAAATGCTTCCGCACTCATCAACTGATCTTCTGCATGACAGAGCAAAAGATCCATCTCGACCTTTTCCCCCTGTGCTGTCTTAGTCAACAACTCAGCATGTGCCTCATGACCCATATTGAATGCTTCCTGGCCTTCCTTGATCAACTTAGCTGCCTTCTCAAAGTCACCTTCTGATGCTGCATCAATGGCACCGATGTAAGAAGAACGTGCTGTACCTACAGATGCAATAATGTTAAAAGCAACGAGCTCTGTTCCTTCCATGTTGTTAATTTCCTTTCCGTTTCATTTCCATTTCCGCTCTAGCGAGAACACCTTTCCCATCCAACAATCCATACATCTGAATAGGAATATCTGTGATTGGTTTATCTGGATACATAGCATGCACCTTGCTGATTACATACTTGACCTGCGGTCCTAGCAAGACCACATCTGCTGCCTTAGCCTCGCGATCAAACTCGCCAATAGAGAAAGCCTTAATATCATAATCCTTGCCCTGTGCAGCGGCCGCCTCTTTCATCTTATTCACTAAAAGGCTGGTCGACATACCGGCTGCGCAGAACAACCTAATCACCTTGTCTGCCATAACCCATCTCCTCAAACCGAACACATTTTGGTTACTTAAATTATAGAGAGAAATAACTGGCAATGCAATGTACGACTTTCTTGATACACATTACAAATACTTCTTTGCCAACTCCAATACGGACTTTCCATCCATCAATCCATACGAACGCATATCGATCACCACAGATGGTACATCCGGGAATCTCTCTTTCATCTTCTCCAAAGCAAATTGTACTTGCGGTCCCAGCAGGATCAGATCTGCTTCCGGTCCAAACTTCTTTGCTTCATTCAAAGAATGTGCTTCGATCTTCCAATCCAATCCCTGCTTTTCTGCCTCTCTTCTCATTTTAGTTACAAGCAGACTTGTAGACATACCTGCCGAGCAGAACATTACTACCTTTTTCGCCATGTAAATACCCCCTTAATCTATTCTTAATTTTACATTGCAACCGTTTACAATAAAACACTATTTTCCCATATTTGCCCGTAATTCATCCAACATCATCGCCATCAGATCCGGCTTTTCTTCTTTGATATCTTCTTCAAAATCAATACCAGCATCCGTTCTTGACTGATCCAAGACAAACATTGTCTGTAATGTCCTATTCATCCAAACACGCGCCATCCCGCGATCCCCTGTTTCCAGTTTCTCTTTTACTTGTGCAAACATCTCCTGCATCAGATCTTCTTCATCCGTACATAGTACTTCTTCTGTACCATCTAGATGATGCAGTATAACACTTACTTTCCCTGCAAATGTCACTTTCAATGTACCCTCAGTACCGATCATCTCGATCATGTGTTCAGAGACTGACTCCAAAGAACCTGTACAAACTGCCTTGAATGGTCCTTGGTCCATCAACAAGATCCCGGATGTATCGATCCCGCTTCTTTCTTTATTTGCCATATATAAGGAATACTTAGGACGGCCAAACAGATCAATCACAAAGTGTGCATCCAATGCGATCACATTGTACAAAGCACCGCCGGAATGCTTTCCTGATAATTCTCTAGCAGAACCTATATGACCTGCATTTGTACGGATCAAACGTAATTCCCCGATCCCATCCAAGGCCGTCAAGATCTTGTTATATACCTTAGATGTACGTAAAGTGACTGCTTCAAAGAGAAAAACATCATTCTCTTCTGCTAGATCATTCAATTCTTTTGTTCTTTCATACGTACCCGCAAAAGGCATTTCTACAACAGTTGGTATACCTGAAAGAATTGCTTCTTTGGCAAATTGGTAATGTTGGTCATTTACCAATGCGATATAGAGAAGATCTGCATCTGCCTCTAGTACATCCTCATACTTTTCATATACGTTTCTAATAGCATATTCCTCAGCAAACGCAGCGCCACGTTCTGCATCATGTGCCCATACGCCTACCACTTCTATTTGGGCAAGACGCAGAGCTTTACATCCGATAGCTGCTCTTGTTCCTGTTCCTACGATGATTGCTTTCATTGTTTTTCCTTTCCCATTTCCCGATAAGAGATATCCCCTACCGTTTTCACAACCAGTTGCTCTGCTTCTAGTTCTAACATTGTCACACTGCAATTTGCTGGTGCTTTACCTTGTGCACGCAAGGCGATCGTACTACCTGGCGACAATTTCTCCAATCCAGCCATGATCACACCACCATGAGAAACGATCAAAACATCTTCATCTAGATGCTTAGCAGCGATCTCATGCCACACTTTAACGATCCTATCACCTGCTTCCGGTAGTGTCTCACCACCATATACCGCAAAGCCTTCCAGCTTTGCCAAACGATCTTTAAATACCGGTGTGATCGGGTCACCTTCAATATCTCCAAACGCGATCTCCTGCAGATCTTTTACATATGTCACCGGCACATCACGACCATGCAATATACATTGCATCGTTTCCACCGTACGTCCTAAAGGAGAACAGTAAGCATGTCCAAAAGCAATATGTGCTAAACCTCTACCAACTGCAAATGCCTGCTCTCTTCCTTCTTTTGTCAAAGGTGAATCACATCTGCCTTGTACGATACGCTTATGATTGAACAAGGTCTCACCATGTCTTACGATATACAACATTCTTATACCTCTTTACATAATCCGAAGTGATACATTGCTTTTGCAATACCGTCCTCATCGATCGATGCTGTGACATGATCTGCTGCTTTTTTGACTTCCTCAAAACCATTTCCCATGGCAATACCTGTTCCTGCTGTCTGCAGCATTTCCAAGTCATTGCTGGAATCTCCAAAAGCATATGCATCAGCCAAGGTACCACCGTATATTTCTACTACTTTTTGCAAAGCTGTACCTTTACTCACATCTGATCTTGTGATCTCTCCAGATTTCTTACCCAAGGATACATTGTACCCTGCTGTACTTGCAAGATGAAGCCCTGGATCCATGACCTTGAGAAAATCCTCCATTACTTCTTCTGATGGAAAATCAATATCGATCTTTAAAATCTCTTCTCCTTTATATTCCTTAAAGGTCTTCATGATCAGCAGTTTTACCATATCCTCAAACTTCATGAATCCCTTCTTTGACCTACACATCTCTTTCCTTCTCACAAACTCCTGCCGGTTTACAAAAGCACGATCATGCGTCATCAAAAAATAACCACCGTTTCTTTCCTCAAACTGCATCACTGTCTTACTTAATAAATCATGTGAGATCGGGAATGCATCGATAATCTTGTCCCCAAGCATGATACCCGCACCATTGCAATAGATCACACCATCCATTTCCAAACCTTTCACCGATTGCAAAGATCCTAAATGCCTTCCTGTCGCAATAAAGCATTTATTACCCATCTGGCGGCATTGAGCGATCGCCTTTACCGCACTCGACACAAGTCCTGTCTTATACGAAAACAACGTTCCATCTATATCAAAAAACAAATATTTCATACATATTCACCCTATCCAATCATACAATGCTGTCCTTGCCAAATTCATCAAAAAAAAGACACTACCGGGAAAAGCAGTGCCTATCCATACTCCAACAAAGAAAAGTGGGAAAACAACCGAGGGGGTGGTCGCTTTCCCGTTGGAGAATGGTGCCTTTCCCGTTCGGAAAGACACTTTTGGGAGATTATGAGTCAGACTTTCATCTGACATTACATATATTACATAATAAATATGTAGAAATTATGTGCTGAATGTGAACGCTGTGTGTACATCATTTTTTCATTGCTTTGCCATGTTCTTTCACACCCATCGGTACTAAGATCAACAACAAGCAACCAATCAACACCACATATGCCATATGCTATCCTCCCTGTATCTACAGTATAGAATACGTCATCTATCATTCATTTTAAGATACCCTTAAATTTTGATTAAAAAGAAAAGACCCTTTCGGATCTGTTTCTTTATTTAAGGGGATAGAATTGATGTATGTTAAGGGGAACATACATCTGCACATCTCTTTGTACTTATACATTAACAATTCTTTGTGTTTAAAATACGTCATAATCATGTGAAATCATGTGAATAAGGAATTTTGGTGAAATCGCTTACAAATGTGTTGCGGATCATTGTAAATGTACGCTATTATTTGAAGTATAGATATTAATACACAATAAGGAGGTGACCTGTAATGAACAACAAGGTACCGGAAGGGCTCTCAGCAGTCCAGTGGAATGCCATAATGGACGGCCTCAGCGATCACCCTTCCACAATGAACGATTATCGTAAGATCATTAATCTACTTCATTCTTTTGATAATGGCAGGTATCACATTACCTCCATCACAAAAGAAGAAGCTATTGATTACTTTGCTATGCTGGATCAAAAAGCAGCAGAGGGCAAGATGAGTAAAAATACCGTACATCGTTACCAGGCCACTTTACGATCAATCGGGACTAGGATTGAACAACATCCAGATACTTTCCCAGGATATACCAACCCTTTTTCAGGGATCATGCATAATGAAGTTAGATCCCGTACTGTTTTCACAAAAGATATGTTTGCCGATCCGCGTGATATAGAGAAAATCATCCACATCATTCCTAAACTGCCGCAGGATAAACAGATCTTGTTAGAATTGATGTTGTTTCTTGGTCTTCGTCCAAAACAGGTTGAAAACCTGACAGATAAAAACTTTACGCGCAATCCATTATCACCTGATAAAGAGATCGTACTTACGGTAGAAGATGGCACCTATGTAGAAAAGTCTCATACCCATCGTCCTTTAAAGGAAACAGAATATCGGAAGTTAGATTCTACATCTGCTAATGGTAACCGTACATGGTGTATCAGTACTGTATATCGTTTCTTTAGTCCATATAGTGCCAAATTAAAACAAGTACATCCGGATATCTGTGAAGCATCTACAGGCACACCACTTTTCTTAACATCGCATAAACAAGCATATTCTTACCGTGCTCTGCATCATTTACTGCAGGAAGTATGTACAAAAGCAGGTTTGGATCCTAATGCTGTTACACCATACCAATTGACTTTATATGGTGTTCTCAGTAGTTATCTTCTTTATGATGTATTAGCAGAAGAAACTGAGTTGAAGAAGAAACTGCCGCATACAAAGAGTAGAGAAGAACATAACACCATTCTCCGTGAGATCCACGCTGCAAATGATCGTTTCCTGCCGCTTGCTAAGTTCGGTTGGATCGGTACTTTTGTGGCAGAATACCCGCTTAATCGTGTAACTATGGTCAATGAGATCAAGGAATGCTTAGGTAAAAAATTTCTCTATGAAGCGATCCATGCACAGTAATAACAAACAAAGACCCGTTGGTAACATTTATATATCCCACGGGTCTTTTTCATATTTTTACGTATTATGCCTGTCCCTGTGGTTTCTGGAACAAAGAAAGCATCCAAGTACTATTTACAAGTGCAAATTCTTCTGAATCTACCTTAAAGCTTTCAGAACTAGCATCGATCTCTTCCTCCAACATCGTCAAAGGGATCAAGAAAGCCATACCACGATCATGTGTACGTACATTGATCTTCATAACACCGTTCTCACATCTTTCATAATCAACTGATGTTATATCCTGCGCTGTTCCTTTCTTGTTATCCACAAATTCGATAAAGCTATCATATTTAGCAAGTTCTACTTGAATATCATCCACTTCATCTTCCAAGACTGCGATCTTTTCCGTAAACTCCTTCACCGTGCTGCAGCGACGAAGTTTATATCCCTTCTTCACAAGCGGGCCGCCTACCATAGCAGATACTGCTTTAGGTACTGGCTGCTGTGAAACGAAAATAACAAATTTATGATATGGATCTGTATATAGAAGCTCATTTTGTACAAGGAATTCCTTACGGCAATGCGGACATGTTTGTTGAAAGATCTCGCCAGATAAACAACGATCTCTTAGATCCTTGTCTATCTCTGCATTTACTGCATCATACACCGTGATCTCAAACGCTTTCCCGCAATACGGACATACATACTTCACATCATGTGATCTACTCATTCTTAACTCCTCTTTCCTACATTAGTGAAAGACAAACCATGTTGATCTGCCAATTCCTTTGCTTTTGCCAATAAAGCTTCCTGGACCTTTGTTAACTCATGATCTCCAACGACCAAAGCAATCAAACCCATACCAGTCGGACTAACGCATGGCAATGCCCATACATCTTCATATGGTTCATAACTGGTTTCCTCATCATCCGGATCCGCCACTAAAACAGCATGTACAAACACACCTTCCGTACCAAGCAGACAAGCCTTAGCCTGCACGATCTTACCACCTGCATTCACACCAATATCCACGATATCCGGGAACTGTGCATCACGGATCTCATCCAAACGACGATCTTTACGCAATTCCAATACTTCCTCGTCATCATTTTTCTCTTGATCTTTCAAGAAAGAACTTCCCTTCCGCAAAATCTTCATATCCGGTTCTACGATCCTAGCTGTCTTATCGCATACTTCTTCCATCGTAAAGACACCAAGCATTTCCGGATCATCCAACCCTTTTGTACAATCTTCCCAAGAAGGACCGATCGACAATACTGCAAACATCAATTCCCCTTCTTGACAATATCCTGTACACAAAGCAAAGCAATCATCCTCATTCACTTGTACCCTATGCTTTAACTTATCTGTCAGAACATCCGCTTCTATCGTGATGTACTGATGGTAGTAGGAGTGGAATAAATACTCTAATACTTTCATAAAACCCCCTAAAAGACGAAAAAGCAGGCCGTGCCTGCCTCTTTCACAAAATGACTAGTTGTCAGAATTGTTTGCTCCAAGCACTCTAAGAACATACAAGAAGATGTTGATAAAGTCGAGGTAGAGATCAAAAGCACCATATACAGCAAGATTACTTGTCAAAACATCATTGCCGGCACTCTGATAGTAGAAACTCTTGATCCTCTGCATATCCCATGCTGTCATCAACATGAAGATACCAATGCCTGCATAAGCAATAAACAAAGAATTACCGATCGCTGGGACAAACATACCAACAAGTGATACTACCAGCAAAGCAATAAGAGCACCCATGAGAATACCGCTGAAACGAGACAGATCTACTTTTGTAAAATGACCGATCACAGCACAACTGAAGAACATCACTGCTGCAAACAAGAATGCTGTAAAGACGGAAGCCACACCAAACTGCAATGGCAGTACAGAGAAGGTAAAACCAGTGATTGCAGAGTAGATATAGAACAACATACGTGCCTTGGATGGTGCCATAGAACCAAGCTTAGCACCAAGAGAGATACAGATCACAATCTGGGCAACTGCACTGATCATAAACATAACGTTATACATACCAGAAGCGATCATCTTGTACATGAATCCGCCGCTTACTAAGCTGAAGAAGCAAACAATTGCTACAGCTGCAGAGATCAGTAATCCCATACCCATTGTTGTAAATACTTTACGAATATACTGCTGCAAACTTGTATCTACAGAATACACTCTTTCATTCATCATAATTAGAATCTCCTTAACTAGTTATATTGTGTATCTTATACCATATTGAAGTCAAATATCACAAGCCATCCTGCATACATTTTAGAGAATCTTAACACATTCTACACATGCTGACCCCTGCGGTCTAAAACCCGCAGGCATAGAAGCTTTAGGCCGCATACTAACAACAAGTAATACAGCCACCAAAAGAAGTACGATCACAGCCCATAGCAACCAGCTGTGTCTCTTTTTATAAGACGGTCTTATGCCTTTATAACAGGTACCACACTCAGGACAATATTGATATGTATACGGATGATGCCCATGACATACAGGACATTCCCATTCCCCATCAGCCCATAACTTAATCTGATCCTTCACAGAATCATTCTTTGTTTTATAACAAAACTGCTTTTCTCCATTTGCAAGTACAATCTTATCGTTATGGACGTAGATATCTGAAATATCCTCACGGCTGTAGATCTGTACTTTTCTACCAACATGGACAAGGTAGTGCATACCTATCAAAAGATCTCCTGTCAATGGTTGAAAGACATCGTCCTCAAATGCAGAAGCCTGCTGCACGGCTATATGTAAGCGATGATCCAGAATGATCTTACGTATGATGGTATATACGATGATCGGTATCATAAAGAATACAACAAGAGAAAGCCAAACCAACCAATATAAGGGATCAAAGAAATCACCATGTCCCAAGTACATAAAACAAGCTGATAGACAACCTACTATGAAAAACCAGATCCAAAATACCAAATTCACATCATGGTGCAATTTGCCCCTGATCATTCTTTCATTCTGCATATGCCCAATCCTCTATCTCTTTCAACATTCTTTTGCGATCTTGTGCATCATCTGATTGAAACCAATGTACCGGCATCTGATGATTCAGCCACGTATACTGTCTCTTTGCAAATTGATGACTATGCGTCTGTATAGCATGCATGACATCTACTTCTTGATCCTCTCCATAGAAGTAACCCTTCCATTCTTTATAACCAATCCCCTGCATGGCTTGATCATCAAATGTACAGCCTTCTTCCAACAAAGCCTTTATTTCTTCTTTAAGCCCAGCTTGGAACATACCTTCTACTCTTTGGTCAATGCGATCATACAACTTCTGACGATCCATAGTACATCCTGCTATAAATATATCATACACAGGCTGATGTTCCTGTTCCTCATGCATCTGTGACTGTTTCTTTCCTGTTGTTGTTACAATCGTCAATGAACGTAACAATCTGCGCCGATTATTAGGATGGATCTTCTCTGTTTGAGCAGGATCCAAAACTTTCAACATATGCCACAATTCTTTTGTACTGTATCTTTCCAATTGCGGATCCACACTTACGCTTACATCCTGATTAAACGTATAATCATACAAACACGCTTTTAAATATAGGCCCGTTCCTCCGCATATGACCGGAAAGCGATCAGTTGCAGCAATGATCCTACGTGCTTCCCTTTGAAAGTCTGCTACAGAATAATGTTCCTTTGGTTCTAAGATATCCAGCAAAGCATGCGGTATACCCTCCGCTTCCTCTTGTGTCACTTTACCAGAACCGATATCAAAACCTTTATATACCTGGATCGAATCCCCGCTGATGATGATACCATTCAATTTTTTAGCTGCTTCTATCGCAAAACCGCTCTTACCAGAAGCTGTAGGTCCTGCTATCACAAGTACTTTCTTCATTTGAACTCCTTTTCCAATGCACGTGCATCCAACATGGCTGTAATTGGTTTCTTTTGTAAAGATGTCCAAGGATCTTCACATTGTGAAAGACGATCCACTAAACTCTGCATCTCACCAACACTCATATCGTTTTTATAGGTATACATATTAGCGTAGACTTGCGCTACTAAACGCTTATATGCCAATGCTTCACATCGAATATGATGATCCTCACGGAACTCATCCACAATATCCTGCAGCACCTTTTCTTCATCTGTCTGCAGCCAAGACGGTACTTCTCTTACAAGCAATGTATCACTGCCGAATGGTTCATACACAACTCCCAGATCCTGTACAGTTTCATTTAGATCACCAATACGTGACATAACAGAAGCACAGCATGAGATCGTGATCGGCACTAACAATTGTCGTTTGATGCGTGTATCCTTCATCTGTGCCAAAGCTTCTTCATACATCACTCTCTGCATTGCAGCCCTTGCATCGATCAATAACAAACCCATTTCACAAGATGCAGCGATATAGGATCCACACACCATGCCCATACATACAGCTTTCGGAAATGGTACACGTTCTACTTTCTCTTCTACTTTAGGTTTTACTGGTTCTTCCATCACATACTTATGCAGAATCGTATTGTCCTGCTGTATCTCTTCACATTGTGTCAGCACTGTTGCCGGCTGTTCATCTATTGGTAATTGTTCTTCCACCTTAGGCATCAATTCTTCTGTTGTAAAAGACATCGGTTTGCAATATGTCTCTTTGATTACCTGCGGTTTCACTTCAACTGTTTGCGAAGTATGTTGCAAAGTTTGAATGATATTCTCTGCAATCAGATATTCCAGCTGTCTTTCTTTAGATAAACGTACTTCCCATTTACCAGGATGCACGTTGACATCTAGGATATGTGGATCCATCTCGATCTGCAGTACACACATCGGATATCTACCCTGCGGTATCATAGACGCATATCCATCTTGTACAGCTCTATACAACTTATTATCACGTACCATACGACCATTTAAGAAAACATGGATGAACGAACGATTCGCCCTTGTAAATACAGGTTTTACAATATATCCATTCACCCTATAATCATAATCTTTGAAAGATACAGGGATCGCGGCTTCCGCTGGTGCTCTACCATATACCTGATAGATCACTTCCAAAAGATTGTCATTGCCAGTCGTCCGGAATACTTCTGTGTCATTAGAAAATAGCCGAAAAGCGATTTCAGGGTGTGACAAAGCAAAACTCTGGATCACATCTTGGATCTTACCGCCTTCATACGATGCTGAACGCAGATGTTTCAACCGAGCAGGTGTACGATAGAACAAACCTGATACAGTGATCGTCGTCCCCGTAGGACAAGCAGAAGGTTCATATACCTTCTCCTCACCATATTCCATTACGACCTTGACCGCATCATCCCCATCACTTGTTAACAAAGTCATCTTGGATACAGATGCAATAGAAGGCAATGCCTCTCCACGAAAGCCAAGTGTATGAATATTCCATAGATCATTTTGTCTTCTGATCTTAGAAGTTGCATGCCTTTGGAATGCCATCCGTGCATCCACTGCATCCATACCACAACCATTATCTTCTACTCTTACCTGATCCATACCACCGTTCACCATAGAGACAACGATACGGGAAGCACCAGCATCAATGGCATTCTCTACCAACTCTTTCACAACACCCATGGGGCGTTCAACGACTTCACCAGCCGCGATCATATTTGCGATCTGTTCATCTAATTGCTGTATTCTACTCATATTCTTCATTATAATATAAACATGCGAATAAAAGAGGAATTCAGACAAGAGACAGTCATCAAAAAGTCTCATTTCATTACCGCGATCAAACAAGTCCGGTCAGAAGAAGATGCACGCACTTACATCAATGAGATCCGCAAGGAGTTCAATGATGCAACACATGTATGCACAGCTTATCTAATTGGTGATAACAATGAGATCCAACGTTCCAGTGACAATGGGGAGCCATCTGGTACAGCTGGTGTACCGATCTTGGAAGCTCTAAAAAAGAGTGGTATCAAAGATATTGTATGCTGTGTAATTCGTTATTTTGGCGGTATCAAATTGGGTGCTGGAGGCTTGATTCGGGCGTATGGAGGCGCTGCAGCGGATGCTTGTGCATCAGCACCAAAGACCGTAGATAAGGAAGTAGATATCTACGAGATCTCATATCCTTATAATATGCAGGGAACATTGGAAGCATGGTTAAGAAGAAACTGCACAATCAAAGATGTTCTGTATAACGATACGATCACAGTTCTAGTAGAAACAGAAAAAAAGGACCTGCCGCATCATGTAAGCGACCTGTCCCGTGGTACTGTTAATGCTGTTTATCTGCGGACTGCCCTTGTAGAGCAGGATCTTTCGGAATAAAAGCGATATTTAGATCAACGCCACTTGGTATTTGTTTGGCATTGCCGTTTTCACTATACTGCCAAATTTGAAATGTATACGGATATTCACAAACATTATCATATTCTGCAATCCACAACGGATATTGCGTTAACTGTCCTGGCAAAAACAATTGATCATAAGTACCTGTGCTGGCATACATCATTGGTGTATAGCCAGCATTTTTTATGTTTTCTAAGAAGACCACAGCATTGTGTGTCCTTTCCTCTTTGGTAAGCATATTTGCACGTGCATTTGTCTCTTCCGGATAAAATTCCATATCATATACGACCGGCATATCGATCTGATACCCTTGGATCGCATCGATCACATAAGCAGCCTCTTGTGCTGCTTCTTCTGCATTCACGGCTTGTGAAAAGAAATAAACACCAACTTTGATTCCTTGTTTAGAGGCCTCTGTTATATTCTTCTCAAAATACTCATCCGTGGCTAAACCACCCTCCGTATACCCGCGATATCCCATCCGGATCATGGCAAACTCTACCCCAGAAGCCTTTGCTGCCTTCCAATCAATATCTTTATTATGAGATGATACATCGATTCCAAACATAGAATCATAATTCTCATCATGATAGGAATAAACATTATCATCCGTACGCAGCAATGAAAGATCGTAATCATGATACGTACGCGGATCCATAGCCGGCATTGCTACATCTTCGATCGGCTCATACGCATAATGATCCTGCGTAAACCAATACAACCCCATAGCAGTCCCGATCCCTGCCAATAGAACAAAACCCGCATATTTCAACTCTGGTCTTATCCTTCTACGTGGTCTCCTCTTTTTCGACATAGTTTAAACTAGCGGTTGATCTCCAACATCTTCTTGTGCAGTTCAGACTCGATCTTTGTCAATTCCTGCTCTGCTTCCGCACGCTTTGCATGACCTTCTTTCTGAATATCTAATACTTCATTCAAAGTAGCGATCAACTCTTCATTTGTATGTTTCAAAGTATCTAAATCAATGATACCGCGTTCCGATTCCTTGGCTGTTTCCACTGTTGCCTGATGCAATGTTTCAGCATTCTTACGCAGCAGATCATTTGTCATATCCGAAACTGCACGCTGTGCCTCCATTGCCTGCTTAGAGTGTGCTACCCCAAGAGACAATACAAGCTGATTCTTCCAAAGCGGGATCGTGTTGACTAAAGTAGACTGGATCTTCTCTGTCATGACCGTATCGTTATTCTGAACAAGACGAATCTGTGGTGCCATCTGAATGGATACTTGTCTTGTCAACTCCAAGTCATACAACTTCTTTTCAAAACGATCACATGCATTCTGCAAATCATTGGCTGCTTGTGCATCCTCTGCCAAACCAGACTCCTCTGCCTTCTTACGCAAAACAGGAAGCTCTTCCTCATAGATTTGCTTTAACCTCTTCTTACCTGCAATGATATACATCGTCAATTCTTTTGTATTGAGATTATTTCTCTCATACAACTGATCCAGCAAAGCAATGTCCTTCAACAAACGGATCTGATGTTCTTCCAAAACATCCGCAATATGATCAACGTTAACTTCCGTCTTCTCATACTTAGCCTTCATTGCCATCGCTTTCTTGCCTTGCTTCTTAAAGAATCCAAAGAAACCTTTATCTTTCTCTTCATCTTCACCAAAGCCCTTCAATTCCGCTACTAGATCTGACAAAAGATCTCCAACCTGACCAAGGTCTTTTGTTCTAACGTTCTCCAGAGCAGTATCCGAGAAATCAGATATCTTCTTCTGTGCTTGAGAACCATACTGCAGCACGATATTAGACTGTGTCACATCGATCTTCTTTGCAAACTCATCTACTGTCTTTCTTTCACCATCTGTCAATTTTTCTTCTTCATATACAGAAAGTTCGTCCTGTTCTTCTGGTGTTTCTTCCACTTTCTGCTCTACAGGCTTTTCTTCCGGCTTTTCCTCTTCTCCAAAAGAAAGTGTGATACCAGAATCTTCCTGTTCTTCCATTGCTTTATTTTCACTCATATATTTACCTCATTTAAGATCTAATCCAAGTATATCATGCTAGTACAATTCACGGATATGGTCTCTCCGTATGAACTTATAGATTGCATGCAGTACAGAAAGGATCACGATTCCTCCTACGATAACGATTTCCAAACGCTTATACCGTTCTCCAGCAAATGCTGTTGTATTTCTAAACCAAGACCGCCAAGATAATACATCTTCTTTGCGTACGACCTTATTTCGTACATATTGTTCTGAGATATCATGCACACCAGCTTCATTACGATTAAAGGAAGTGATATACGCGTCTAATGCACGCATCTCATCGATCTCTTCGCCCTTATAATCTTTGAGAACAGACAGTTCTTCACTGCTGATCTGCTGTCCTGCTACATTACGAAGAGGGACATTCAATACTCCGTTTGAGACCTTATCTGCCGCCTCTAAACGAGCTGGCATATCATCTGTCATTACCACTGGATAATAGTTATCCTTGGAAATTCGTGCCCAATAACCAGCTGTTTCCTGTACTTTCACATCGGAAATACGGTTGTACAACGAACGCTGCGACAGAAACCGATAGTTCATGTTACCGATCGACATAGCAAAATATGGATCTTGCCCACCAAGGCTATGATCGATCTCACAAAGTTTGATGAGATCAGAACCTTTCACAAATGCCATCACAAGCTTACGGCCCGAAACACCAACATCCGCTAGATCTTTGATCGTGATATCTCCTTTTAAGAGCTCACCTGTCACCGTATCCCGTGGAATTAGAGAAATAGCTGTACCACTACCACTGTGTTTTTGTAAATGCCACGCATTTGCATATGCATCTGCTAATAGTGTCTCAGTTCCTGATTGTGCAAGCTGCAATGCTTCACTTCTTGGATCACCTAGATCATGATCCGTTGTTCCCAATACCCGATCCAGATCTTTGAACTTCTCTTTGACCTTCTGATCATGCTGCGTTTGATAAGCTTTAACAGCCGCCAAAGTTTCCGGCTTTTCTTCTATGTCTCCATCTACAGCAACAAGCTCATATGATGTAATCTCTTTCTTTTCAACATCAATATCAGCAACCCCTAAGGAACGTGCATAACCACCTGCGGATACGATATATGTATCACCATATTTCTGCGGCTCTTCTAGATTTTGATACGCATCAGAACAAATCAGAAGATCAATGCCTTTCACCCCAGATTTCTTTAAAAGTTTACCACGAGCAGGTATATTTCCATGAAACAAGCAGATAACGTAGTCCGCACCTTTTTCCTGCAATGATGCAGCACACTTCCTTGCTTTTTCCAAAAGATTAGATGAAGGGTCATTTACTGCTGCCAAAGCAGATCCTCCCATTAAACTAAAGACACCAACTTTCACACTATTGATGTCTTCAATAACTTCCTTTTCGCCAAAATCAGAAATACCGCTTTGTAAAAGCCTCACACCCTCTAAAGCATCTTCCTCTTTTGCATAACGTATATCCTCATTACCTAAGGCAATGATGTCGTATCCCATCGTAGAAAGGATATCAGCAGTACTGCCATCAAATACCGATGTGGAAGAATGACCCCCTGCATCTATAACTAAAGTATGCTCATCTTTGTTTTCCTGGATCAAAGATGCTAAGCGTGCATAACCACCAACATTTCTATATGTATCTGTTTCTTCGTCATAGACAGAATGACCTGCGATTTCCCCATTCAGATCACCTGTAAATACAACACGTAATTGCCCTGTCTCTTCTCCCTCTGCAGAAACATGTGGAAGGTGCACAAACATGATTGCCGCTGCAAAGCAGGCACATAAAATTTGCTTCTTATTCATATTTCGATTTTATCAGATATCTCTTACTGTATGTATAAAGATTTTCCAAAGATATAGGTTATCCCCAAAATACGAAAAAGCCGATATTTCTACCGGCTCATTCGTGAAAAGGGATTAAACGATTTAACTTATTTTGCGAGCTTCTTGAACTCGTCAGCAACAGCCTGTACCTGTGTACCAACAATGACCTGAACTGTGTTCTTAGAAGGTCTGATAACACCAGATATGCCTGCGGACTTGATCTTAGCTTCGTCAACCTTTGTGTAGTCCTTGATCTCAAGACGAAGTCTTGTGATGCAGTTGTCGATGCTTGTCAAGTTTTCCTTGCCGCCTACACCCTCGAGGATGATTCTAGCGACTTCTGTGAAGTTGTTGTTAGCGAGCTTCAAAGACTTTTCAGCCTCTTCATCATCGTCTTCTCTACCTGGTGTCTTGAGATCGAACTTTGTGATTGCGAAACAGAAGACAACATAGAAGACTACGAATGCAGCAAGACCCAGAGGGATGATCATCCATGTGTTAGCTGCAGCCGGCAGAGATGCAGAGAAGATCAAGTCTGTCAAACCAGCAGAGAAGGAGAAACCTGCACGGAAACCAACGAGTGTTGTGATTACTGTGAAGATACCATACAAAGCTGCGTATACAACGTAGAGAGCTGGTGCGAGGAACATGAAGCCAAATTCGAATGGTTCAGTTACGCCGCAGAGGAATGCACAGATAGCGGAAGAAGCAACAAGACCAATAGCAGCCTGCTTCTTACCAGACTTAGCTGTGTGTACCATAGCCAAAGCAGCACCAGGAATACCGAACATCATGCAAGGGAAGAAACCGGACATGTACATACCCAAGTCCCAAGTTACATCAGCAGATGTCTTACCAGCCCAGAAGTTGGAGAGGTCACCAAGACCAATTGTATCGAACCAGAATACGTTGTTCAAAGCGTGGTGGAGACCTGTAGGAATGAGCAATCTGTTGAAGAATGCATACAAACCTGCACCAACAGCGCCCATCTTAGCGATACCGTTACCAAGAGCAACGAGAGCACCGAAGAGGACTGGCCAAACGAAGAGAAGAACAACGGATGTCAAAATGGAAACGACACCAGCAATAATTGCAACGGAACGCTTGCCACTGAAGAATGCGAGCCAGTCAGGAAGACGTGTGCCCTTAAACTTGTTGTAGCAAGTAGAACCGATGATACCAGCAAGGATACCAATGAATGGGTTAGCGATCTTGCTGAATGCGATTGATGCATTTTCACTGAGAGTCATGATGTTAGCAACATTTCCTGCAGCGAGCAAGTTTGTGATCATCAACCAAGATACAAGAGCAGCCAAACCGCCAGTACCGTCGTTGTCGTCGGACATACCAACACCAACACCGATAGCGAACAGAATAGCCATGTTGTCGATCAGAGCACCGCCTGCCTTTACAAGGTAGAAACCGATCTTTTCAACAAGAGTCATTACGTAGCCATCTGCAAAACCCTGCATTGTACCTGGGCACAAAGCGTAACCCAGACCCATGAGGATACCGCAGATAGGAAGGCAAGATACCGGCAACATCAAAGCCTTGCCGAGTTTCTGCAAAAACTTCATCATAAAATTTACTTTCCTCCTTATTTGTCAATCCCTTTTTCTATTTGAGACTGCATAGCAGTCTTAAACGCGATTGTTTTTACTTTGTCTCAATTGTGAGAACATCGTCGCCTGCCTTAACATCCTTAGGTGCATCTGTTGTAACAGAAGCATATTCAGCTGTGTTGCAGACAACCATCATTGTTGCAGTGTCATAACCTGCAGCCTTGACCTTGTCAAGATCAACTGTAAGAAGAAGATCACCCTTCTTAACTTCATCATCGACCTGAACATGAGCTTCGAAACCGTCACCCTTCATGTTAACAGTATCGATACCAACATGGATCAAGATCTCAGCACCATAATCCGGAACAACGCTTACAGCATGCAATGTGTTGAACAACATTGTTACCTTACCATCGCACGGTGCATAAATCTTACCTTCACTAGGAATAACTGCAACACCCTTACCGAGCATTTCCTGAGCAAATGTAGGATCGCTTACGTCCTTCAACTGGATTGCCTTACCTGCGCAAGGTGCACCCAGTGTACGCAAATTGGAATTTTTCTTCTTCAGAAAGTTGAACATAATAGCATATCTCCTTTTTATATCAACCGACGTGTCTTGAATGGATGACCACCCTCTCACGCCTCTCCTGTATATGTTGTCCGAACATGAATAATGTTTTAGAATCTATCACTCTAACCATGATCCAATCTATGACACATCACAGATTGCGCAAGAATACCAAAGCACGGTTGTCGAACATCCATAGATTAACACCCATAAAATCACACGTCAATCACATCAGTATCACATTTTCTTAGGTATTCTTTGTTTTACCTGTAAAATACTATGTTTTTTTGAAAACGCTTTTATAAATTTTTTTTGAAATTTTATATCCCAGCCTCCAAAATCACACCCTTCTTAACAATTGTCCACGAACGAAACATGACTGATACGGATTTTTCCGTTACAATGAAATGCATGAATGCGGATTCATTTCATCTACATTCCTGAAGGAGTTCTACATGGCAAACTATACCCGCAAAGCAATTATTTCAGGCTTCGAAAATATGCTGTATGAAATGTCTTTTAACAAGATCACTGTTTCTGCTCTAATTGAACGCTGTGAGATCAGTTCCAACACTTTCTATTATCATTTTAATAATATATATGATTTACTGGATACTTGGATTGCTCTTAAAGTGGAAGATTTTATACACAGAAATGGCCCTGTAGAACACTGGGATATTGCTTTAAAACAATTGCTGAGAGAGATGAAACAACAACCAGCTTTGATCTATCATGTCTCTGACTCTATTCCCCGTGAGCGCCTAGAGCAATATGCCTTTGTTAATGCTAAGCCATTCTTTACAAATTTTGCTAAAAAACACAGTCCTATGGATGCGGATGAAGAATATATCCGTGGTTTAGCTGATCTATCTTTGTATGCATTCTGTGGCATCGTATTGGAATTTATATGGGGACATATGGAAGCAGATATCGATATCACTGTTGACCGTCTAAGTTCTTTCTTTCAAAAAGTCTCCCTATAATCCCATATTTTGCGCAAAATCACGAGTTTCTACCAAAACAGTAGAAACTTTTCTTTTTGTCTATGGTACGTTTTTCCCAGAAATACTACATTGAGAGTATATACAGAAAGATATCGTTAAATGAGGGAGTTAATATGAAAACAGCTATCGTTACAGACAGTAATTCCGGCATGACTGCTGATGAAGCAAAAAAGGCGGATATCATTGTCATACCAATGCCGGTCACGATCGAAAATGAGATTTATCACGAAGGGGTCGACCTTAGCCCAATACAATTCTGTGAAGCATTAATGCAGCACAAACCAGTTCACACAAGCCAGCCAAGTCCTGGTGAACTGACTGATATTTGGGATGAAGCGTTGGAAAACGGCTATGATGACATTGTCTATATTCCCATGTCAAGTGGTTTAAGTGGTTCGTGCAATACTGCCAAGGTGTTTGCGGATGATTATGAAGGTAAGGTCTCTGTTGTTGATAACCATCGCATTTCTGTTACTTTACGTCATGCTGTAGAAGATGCCGTTATACTTAGAGACCGTGGTCTTAATGCCCAAGCAATCAAAGAGACTTTGGAAAAGAATGCTCTGAATTCTAAAGTTTATGTTGGTGTGGCGACATTGGAACATCTCAAGGCAAGTGGTCGTGTAACCGCAGCAGGTGCTGCTATTGGTACTTTGCTGAACATCCATCCTCTTCTTGTTATTCAAGGAGGAAAGCTGGATGCTTATGCAAAAGTTCGCGGCACGATCAGCTGTCAAATGAAACTCGTGCAAGCGATCCACAAAGAATTAGATCGTTATAAGGAAGCTGGTGTTCCCTATAAGATTGGCGTTGCCGGCAGTTTCTATGACCCAAAAGAACGACAGAAATGGATCGATCTTGTACACCGTTCCTTCCCAGATGAAGAGATCCATTATGATCCATTAACGATCTCTATTACCGCCCACACAGGTGTCAATGCCTTCGGCATGGGTATCAGTCAAACTGAGGAATCTTTATGAGAAGAAAATTCACATCAGAATCTGTAACATCTGGTCATCCTGATAAGATCTGTGATCAAATTGCGGATAGGATCCTTGATGAATTGCTTATGCAAGATCCTGCTGCACGCTGTGCTTGCGAAGTAACATGTATTAAGAATGATGTTCATATCTTTGGCGAGATCACATCTGATGCTTTTGTAAACTATGAAGAGATTGCACGTAATGTCATTGCTAATATTGGTTATACCGATCCGCAATATGGCTTTTGTGCGGATACATGCCGTATTACGGTAGACCTTACAGAACAGTCTTCTGATATTTCTATGGGCATCAGTCGGCGTACAAAAACAGAAGAATTAAACAGCGGAGCCGGAGATCAGGGAATGATGTTTGGGTATGCATGCAAAGAAACAAGTAGTCTGATGCCCTTACCGATCGAATTAGCACATAGTCTTGCTAAAAGATTGGAAGAAGTAAGGAAATATAACGAACTGCCTTGGCTTTTGCCAGATGGTAAAACACAAGTCACTATTGCGTATGAAAACGATAAACCTGTGCGGATCGATACAGTCATCGTGTCCTGCCAGCATCGTCCTGATATTAAGATCAATGACCTGCGTGATGCCATCATGTCCCATGTCATCATGCCGACACTCCCAACTCGTCTCTTTGATCAAGATACGCAATTCTTTATCAACCCTGCAGGACGTTTTGTAAATGGTGGTCCTATGGCAGATGCAGGTTTGACAGGACGCAAGCTAATGGTCGATACATACGGCGGAACAGCACGAAACGGTGGTGGAGCCATGTCAGGCAAAGACAGCACGAAAACAGACCGCTGCGGTGCTTATATGGCACGTTACATAGCCAAAAACATCGTTTCAGCCGGACTTGCAGAGAAATGTGAAGTACAGCTCAGTTATGCCATAGGACTAGCAGAACCCATCTCTGTGCAGATCAACACCTTTGGGACCAGCAAAGTACCAGAAGATGCCATTTACACAGCTGTAATGGCGTTAACAGATCTCAGACCCGCTGCCATTATCAACAACTTTCATTTGCAAGACCCGATCTACGCAGGCATCTCATGTTATGGACAATTCGGCTTCAATGCGGCCGGTATGCCATGGGAACAAACCGACCTCGCACAGAAACTGAATAAATTTCTGAAGGAGGATATTTATGAAAAATACTTGGACTAAGATCAGGAATTTTGCAATCATACTCAGCTGTTGCATCGCTTTGCTCGGCATTATCATGATCATCAAACCACAGGTCTCTGCTTTAACTGTATGCATGATACTCGGCATTCTCTGTCTAGGGCACGGTATATGCAATGTGGTTCGTTACTTCCAGCTTGGCACAGCAGCCATATTTTTTCATTTTGACCTCACAATCGGTATCCTATCTATCGTTGCAGGGGCCTTACTCCTATTCCATCCAAATGGAGCACTAATGTTCTTCCCTATCGCTGCTGATCAGCAGTATCTTTAACATCCAGCTTGCCCTAGAAAAGAGAAAATTAGGCATTCGTTCCTGGACCGTAACAATGATACTTGCTGTGATCAACACGATATTCGGTATCTTTTTGTTCATCGACCCATTCTCGGGAGCAGATGCACTCATGATGTTTGCCGGTATCACACTTCTTTTCAGCAGTATTGAAAATCTATATTCGATCTACTGCATCGACAAAGCAATCAAACACAGTCGTGATGATGATTACATTGATGTAGAGTGGAAAGAGCTTTAATAATCACTCTAAATAATTTAGAAGCAGGAGCTGAACGCTCCTGCTTTTCATTTATGTATTACCATTCTCTTTATGCATTACAGTTCTATCAAGAAATACTGTTGTGAACTACCCATTGTCTAAAGCCAATGGGCTTCCTGCTTCCCAGACCTCGTAA
>CAUWCC010000009.1:0-39016 GCA_963556805.1 uncultured Bulleidia sp.
TTTTATGCGAAGAAATAAGGGTTTTCTACCAACACTGTGCAAATCCGGATTTTAAGACAAAAGTTTACGCAGATTGTAAGGCTTGATTTCTTGCTTGGCAAGGAGTCAGGCCTTTTGTGACATAGATCACTTAATACATCTAGCTTTCAAAAGGTATATTATCTTTCAACTGATTCTAGGCTTACTTGACTAAGAGTGGTCCTGATTGTTACGTTCCGTCAGCTCATCCCCAAATATGTAATGATCCATACGTTTTTCCGTACTGTCTTGGATATAAGTTTCGCCAAATGCAAGAGTCTCTCAAAAGATGCTCGTTTTACAAATTAGTAAGCTTAGAAAACAAATCTATATAGGCTCATATCGGTCACCTTACACCAATATGATACATTTACAGGTGAATTTGATGTTCGCAACTTTGCACAACAAACAACGAAGTCCAAAATTGCTCCATTAAGCCAATCATTATGCTCACATAGCCGTCATCTCATTGGCATTTTATCTCACTTTAACGGGATCATTTCACTCCCAGCACTTCGTGCATGGTTTCAACTCTTTCTCTTTTGCGTCTGAAATATCCATACTTATGGGGTTCTTCATACCACTGCAGTGCGGATCTTTATGATATGTAGAGCCTGACCGACTAACATAGACAGTCGTATCTTGCGACAATGTTGTACGCGGATCCACATTATCATAAGAATCATGTACCACATTGCCATGGATCGTATATGTATAACTATAATGACTTGGAATCTGGGTTGTGGTATCAGGATATGTGATTTCTGCAACAAAGTCAGTACAACCGCCAGCATCACGTATGACCTTCTCCATGTATGCCTGATCCCCATGTCGATTCAAATAAGCATCCTGAGGCGTAATGTTATAAGCATTGGACACACCGCCTAAACTATCCGCTATGATATGTCCCTGATCATATTCTTTCTTTTCTGTACCACGAACACGTGCTTCATCTGTGCAATATCTATGATTTACAGTAGACTCTGTCTTCTCATCCTGCAAGATGATCTGCTCTGCCGTCACTTTAACTAACTGCCCATATTCATTTGTATATGCCCAATATTCACGATCTCCATAACCAATATCTACGACCGCATTTGGTTCCCTATCCCCACTCAAGTCACAAGCTTCTACCGAACGTGTACTATAATCTTCCGCTGTTCCTTGAACAGACTCTACAGATGTTTCTTGATTCCCAGTACCTTGTGCAGTAGTTCCTTCCATATCAGAACAACCTGCTGCAGCAAGGATACCCAAGCATACTAATACTTGCGCAAAACGTTTCATATTCATACGGTCTCCTTTTTGACAACAGTATAACACCAACAAAAAAAGAGGTCTGACCTATGTCAAACCTCTTAAACAATGTTTACTTGTTGTCTTCGTCAGATACAAATACGAACTTTACTTCACCATTCATATCATCAGAGATACCAGAGTAGCTCTTATATCCCTTAGAAGCATCCAAGAGATCCTTCAGGTTATGGAAGAGATCACTGAGTTCATCATCAAATACACTTGTCAATTTCTTGATACCTGTTTCATTGAACTCTGTCATGCCATCTTTAAGCTGTGTTGCACCATCATCCAGCTTTGTGACGCCCTCCTTCATCTCACCTGTACCATTCAGCAATGTACCAATACCATCACGCAATGTTCTTGTACCATTCTGCATTGTCTTTGTGCCATCATGCAATGTATGAGAACCATCACGTAATGCTGCAAGTCCTTCTGTAAGACCGCCCTTGCCGCTGATACCACCAACTAGCTGACCAGCACCATCTTTCAACTGACCTACACCAGCATTCACCTGTGTAAGAAGACTGTTCTTACCATTAACAGCATCATTCAGTTTAGCAACACCTGCACCTGCTTCAGCAACACCGTTCTTCAAGTCACCAGCACCAGCTGCCAGTTTCATTGTACCCTCATCATGGAGCTTAGCAGCACCTTCTGCCAACTGATCTGTACCAGCTGCTAGCTGTGCTGTGCCTTCATCATGAAGCTTCTTAGCACCGGCTACTAATTGATTTGTACCACCAACTAACTGTGTTGTGCCCTCATCATGAAGCTTAGCAGCACCTTCTGCCAACTGATCTGTACCAGCTGCCAGCTGTGATGTACCTTGATCATGGAGCTTCTTTGCACCTTCTACTAACTGGTTTGTACCACTGACTAACTGTGTTGTGCCTTCATCATGAAGCTTTGTAACACCAAGAGATAACTGATCGATACCATTCTTCAATGTAGAAGTGATACCTGTATGCAATTCACCAGCACCACTCTTCAACTGCTGTACACCAGCATTGATCTGATCAACGCCATCCTTCAATGCGGAAGAACCATTTACAAGTCCTTCTTCTCCATTGAGACCCTGATTCAAATTAGCAGCACCAGGTGCGATCTGTGTCTTCAAGACATTAGATACCTTAGCAAGGCTTCCTGCTAATGGTGTTTCACCTGCATTCAAGGCTGCATCTGCTGTTGCAGTACCAGCCTTTATCACTGTGGAGAGAGACTTGATCTTTGTGATGTTTGGTACATCGACAACAGCCTGAACAGTACCATTACCAGCATTGATCTGGGCTGTGCCTGTTACAGTCTGTTCAGCAGAAAGAGTAGCAATAGAAGCATCAATAGAAGCAATTGCGGCTGCATCTGTTTCTTGATCCAAGGCTGCTTTAGCTGCATTCAAGGAATCAATGGCAGCCTTGTTCTGCTCAGCCCCATTGTAAGTAACAGTACCTGTACCTGTTACATTCTGTGCGTTTACTGTTATCTGATTCGGCAATGCCTGTACATACTGATCCAACTGTGCAGCTGTATTTTTCAGCAGCGGAGAAGCTTGGGCAAGCTGACTCAAACCAGCACTCAATGCTTCTGTCTTACCAGAGAGATCGCTGATACCAGTACTAAGACTTGCTGCACCTTCACCAAGCTGAGCCGCACCGTCCTTCACTTTAGCAGCGCCATCAGCAGCAGAAGCAGCACCTCCTGCCAGCTGTTCGATACCACTTACAAGAGAACCTGCACCTTCACCAAGCTGTCCAGCACCTTGCTGAAGCTGAGCTACACCTGGTTGCAATTCTTCTTCGACCTTACCATTCAATTCCACAGCACCAGCCTGTAAATTGCCAATACCAGGCTGAAGTTCATTCTCTACTTTGTGATTCAATTCCATTGCACCATTTTGCAATTGACTTACACCTGGCAATAAGGATGTTTCTACCTGCTTGTTCAATTCACTTGCACCAGCTTGCAAGTTACCAATACCAGGCTGAAGTTCGTTCTCTACTTTGTGATTCAATTCAGCAGCACCACTCTGTAATTGACTTACACCTGGCAGTAAAGATGTTTCTACCTGACCATTAAGATCGATCGTACCAGCTGCCAATGCCTCAGACCCACTGATCAAAGAAGCATCTTCTGGTGTTTTTCCATAGAAACCTTCATACAACTGCTGTACACCTTCTGCCAAAGCAGGCAAGGCATCTGGACGCATCAAGCTGGCCTCCATCTGTTGAATACCTGCATACAACTGTTCCATACCAGGCTGTAATGCTGTGCTTACTTTGCCATATGCTGTATCCAAACCATCAGCCAACTGCTTGGAACCACCTTCCAACTGATCACTACCATCTTTCAACTGATCACCACCATCAGCCAATTTAGCAACGCCATCTGTCAATGTATCCATAGAAGAAAGTAAAGTATCCAAACCATCTTTCAACTGTGTAGAACCATCCTGTAACTGATCTGCTGCATTTCCTAATGTATTTAAAGCACCCTGCAGATCATCCAACTTGGATGTATCTACATCTGCTAACTGTGAGAAGATATCATTAGATGCAAATGTCAAAGTCTCTGCAGATTCATAATTCTCTACATCTGTCTCGACCGTAAAGCCATCTGGCAGCTTATCTGTATCCAGATCCAGCTCTTCCTTTACACCAGGCACACCAAATCCAATCACGATCTCACGATCCCCATCAGAAATGATCTTACCATTATCTACGGTAACGTTGTGATAGATATCAGAATCCATCAGCATACCTGTCAACATCACGAATGGCACATAGGTACCATCCTCCTTTGTTACATTTTTATAGTTGTAGTGAATCACAAGATGACCACTCTTACCAGCCAATTCCTCAGCCTTTACTTCCTTACCGTCTAATTCATACTTTACTTCTACATTGACAGGAAGCTTCTCATTACTCTTACCTTGGTAACAGATATCTTCTCCTTCTACATGCCATGTCAATGTATTACCACCCTGGTCAAACTTCTCATTTCCTTTTGTATTAATGATATCTTTTAACTTCGACTTATCTTTTACCTGTTTCTTACCCGAAACATTTCTTAACTGATCTGATACAACGATTGAACCAGCATCCCCATTACCGTTTACTTTTACATATACTGTCTCATCTTTTGCGGGTGATGATTCCTGGTCGATACTTTCCACTGGTTTTTCATCTGCAGCATTTACCTGCATCCATACGGTACCAGTACTACCAACTGCCAATGCAGTAAGAATTGCTGCACTACAAGCACAAACCAACTTTCTTTTCATATATCCTCCTACAGCGCTTTTTTATCCGCTTCAAGAATGCCTTTCATACCTTTTGTCGTTCTGCAAATCAAGTGATCAAATAACATCAATGTAGATGGCAGAACAAGAATAACGACGACCATACTAACGATGGCACCTCTTGCCATCAATGAACAAAGTGCTGAGATCATATCGATATCAGAATAGAGACCTACACCGATCGTTGCAGCAAAGAAGCCGCTGGCAGATACGATAATAGAAGCAATAGATGTTTCTAAGGCAATCGTAACAGCTTCCTGTCTGCTCTTACCTTTACATCTTTCTTTCTTATATCGCGTCGTCATCAAGATCGCATAGTCGACCGTTGCACCGAGCTGGATCGTACCAATGACGATAGATGCGATAAATGGAAGTTCTGTTCCTGTGTAGTATGGAATACCCATGTTGATAAAGATAGCAAACTCAATGACGGCTACTAAGACAATCGGCAAGATCACTGACTTAAATGAGATAGCAATGATCAAGAATACCAAGGCAATGGAGATCACACTAACAACACTGAAGTCATGATTTGTGATCGTGATCAAGTCTTTGGTACATGGTGCTTCACCAATCAACATACCATTCTGGTCATACTTCTTGATGATGTCATTCAACTCTGTACACTGTTGATTCACTTCATCACTTGCTGCTTTATACGCTGATTGCACCATCATCAACTGCCAATCACCATGTGACAAGACACCCGTTAAATCACTTGGCAACATATCCTTCGGCACAGCCGAACCAACAACACTATCTAGACCTAAAGCAAACTTCACACCATCTACATCCGACATTTCTTTCAACATTGCTTTCCCATCTTTACTAGATAGATCCGACTTTACCAACACAAGATGTGTTGCATTCATATCGAATTCCTTCGATAGTACTTCATTGGACTTGATACTATCCAAGTATTCCGGCAAAGTTGCATCCAAGTTGTAATATACCGGTGTATGACAATAACCATAGAATGCTGGAACCAAGAGAATTAAGGAAAGAACAGCAATCACAACACGGTTCTTAACGATACCATCAGCCAATTTTTTCATATTCGGCATGATCGTACGATGCTTAGACTTCTCGATGAGCTTACGGAAACAAAGGATAAAGGAAGGCAGGATCGTAACACATGCAATGACGCCAAAGACAACACCCTTTGCCATCACAATACCCATATCAGCACCAAGGGTAAAGCTCATAAAGCACAAAGCAATAAAGCCGGCTATCGTTGTTGTAGAACTACCTGCTACAGATGAGAATGTATTGGAGATCGCATGTGCCATAGCACGTTCATCGTCCCCTGGGAAACGTAACTGATTCTCTTCATAGCTGTGCCACAGGAAGATGGAATAGTCCATCGTAACACCTAATTGCAATACAGCACTTAATGCTTTGGTAATGTAAGAAATCTCACCAACGAACACATTCGTACCAAGGTTGTATATAACTGCCATGCCGATACTCAACATGAAGAAGATCGGTACTGCCCAAGAATCCATGAAGATTGCCAACGCAATACATGTTAAAACTGCCGCGATCAAGACATACATCGGCATCTCTGTTTCCGCTAGATCTTTAATATCTGTAACAACAGAAGACATACCACTCAAGAAACAATTCTTACCTGTTACTGCACGGATCTCTTTCACCGCATCCATCGTCTCATCTGCCGAAGTCGTATCGGCAAAGAAGATCGCCATTAAGGACGCATCGCCATTGCTGAAGTACTGCTTAAACTTCTGCGGTACCATATCAACCGGAATCGACGCATCTGTCAAAGACTCATAGGAGATAACATCCGCAACACCTTTTACATCTTCGATCTTATGTGCAACCTCTACCTCCTCCTCTGGTGACATGCCCTTCACAACTTCCAGAGCAAACGCACCTTTATGGAACTCATCCATCAACACATCCTGGCCTACCATCGTATCAATGTTATCCGGCAGGTAATACAAGATGTCATAGTTTACACGTGTTTTCAGATAGCCCATACCAGCTGGGATCAAAAGAAGAAAACTCAAAATCAAGATCAACACCCGGCATTTCACTATCTTCTTACCGACTTTAACCATACGTCTCCTTTCTGAATGACCACTAGTCATTTTTAATACGTGCATTAATATAAGACTAAAATGACCGCTAGTCAATAACTTGATATACAAATGTTGACTTTTGGTCATTTTATAAATATCATGTGTGTATGAGTAAGATCGATGAAAACAAGCAGCAAAAATTAGAGTCTCTTTTTATCAGTGCCTATGAACTTTTCTTAAAACAAGGCATCGAACGTACGACGATCAGTGAGATTGCAAAACATGCAGGGGTTGCCAAAGGAACGTTCTATCTTTATTTTGAAGATAAGTACCAGATCCGTGATCGTCTATTAGCTAGAGTAGCTGGCAAACTCTTCCAAGATGCACTAGATCACATGACACAAGAAAAGATCCCCGACTTCGAGGATCGTATTCTTTATCTTGTTGATTATATTTTGACATTCATGCGGGAAAACAAACCTATCCTGCGATTCATTTCGAAGAACCTCAGCTGGGGCATCTTCCGTCATGCTCTTACAATGCAAGAACCTGATACAGATAAACCTACTGTTGAGAAACTATGCACACAATTGTTAGCTAGCGAGAAAGTGCACCTGCGTGCACCAGAAACAATGTTATTTTTGATCATTGAACTTGCAAGTTCTTCTTCCTTCAGTACGATCTTGGAAAATGATCCTATGTCCTTTGAAGAACTCAAACCGTTCTTATATCAAAGTATCCGTGCTATCATTCGTAATCACATCATACCTAGCGACTCTAACTGAGTCGTTTTTCATTTTCAAAAGACCTATTGCATCTGCTAAAAACCATCCGATCGGAACTGCTGCCCATACCCCCGTCACACCGATCCATGCAATTTGACTAGAAACATATGCTAGTACAACTCTTGTACCAAGTGAGATCACCGTCAATATGACCGACATACCTGGCTTTCCTACAGCCCGATAATGACCATACAAAAGAAACAAAATACCAATACCAAAGTAGAAAGCACCTTCTATGTGCAGATAATGCACACCTTTCGCAATGATTCCAGCATCCTTAACAAACAACCCCATGAGATCCCTTGCAAATACCCAGACAAGTATCGAGACGATCAATGAAAACACGCAAGAAGCACCAATGGCTTTTCGAAACCCTTGCTGTATTCTCTTTTTCTTTCCTGTACCATAATTCTGTGCTGCAAAGGTAGCATATGCATTACCAAAGTCCTGTACTGGCATATAAGCAAAGGAATCGATCTTTACCCCTGCCGCAAAAGCGGCCATCACATCTGCTCCAAATCCATTGACAATACCTTGTACCAGCAGAATGCCAAAGTTCATGACCGATTGTTGCAAACATGTCAAAAGGGAATAAGATCCGATCTCTTTGACATTTTCTTTAAGGATCGACATATGTCGTCTCTCTATTCTAAGACCCGGAAACTTCCACCATACATAACACATGATCCCGATCCCAGATACATACTGTGACAAGATTGTTGCAAGTGCTGCCCCGCCTGCCCCTTTCTGCCAATAACATACATACAGTATATCCAGCCCAATATTCAAAATAGAAGAGATACCCAAAAAGACCAAAGGCGTTTTCGAATCCCCCAGAGAACGTAATAAACAAGCAAAATAGTTATATAGAAATACGCCGCCCATACCACCGAAGATGACAAGCAGATATGTTTTCATCATACCAATCACTTCTAGCGGCACTTGCAAAAGAGATAAGATTCCATCTAGAAAGAGATAACATAGGACCGTTATGACAACTGTCAAACTCCCAATAAATACAAAAGAAGTAAACATAGCTTCTTTTAGAGCATCGATCTGTTTCCGTCCATACCGCATCGAAAAGACTACCCCGCTGCCTAGACTCAGACCTATAAGAATGGATGTAAGAAAGGTCATCAATGTATAAGAAGATCCAACTGCTGCTAATACTTCTTTTCCTAATACCCTGCCGACAATCAAAGTATCAGCTATGTTATAACACTGCTGTAAAAGATCACCAATCACCATTGGTATGGCAAACATGACCATCGTCTGTAATACATTGCCCTTTGTTAGATCCTTCTCCATCTTATCCCCCTATACGATTGTACTTACTACAATTGTACCTGAGATCTTCTCATGAAGAGCAGGTCTATGCTGCATCACGCACAAAAACTGACTGAATAGTAACAATGCATAGAACACCATGACACAAAACCCTGTAATCACAGGATCCACTTTACTTAACACAGCCATCCAACTTACCCCAGCTAGACTTACTTTTGATACATACGCACCACCATCCAGCATCACTGCCAAAAAAACATAGCGTACAACATATCGCCATACCTGCATCTTTCCATGTGCTGCACATACCTTCAACTTCATGACTGCTTTACCAACCGTACAGCCACCCGTACATACTGAAACAAGAACAAGCATCATAAAAGGCAGGATAAACCATGCATAGGGAAAATTAATAAAATGACAAATTATAGATGTCACAAGAGAAGTACACAGTGTATCAATGATGTGGGCAATGATCCGCCTTGTTCCTGGTACTTTCTTTCCTAAAGCAATACTATCCTCATCTACCTTCTGCCGATTAGGAAGGATCGGTGTAACTGCTCCAACCATGATATATCCCATTAGACCACCCAAGGTATTACATATCAGATCATCTACATCAAACAGCCGATACCCCCTTGGATAGATGAAGTATAGACCCGTTAATTGTGTTAACTCAAAGAACAATGATAATAAAAACGAATAGACAAGTACTTCTAATAAGCTGCACCTAAACCAATAACGTAAATACATACCAAATGGTATCGTCATAACAACATTGAACAAGGCTTGCAATACCGCTCGATTTGTCACAAAGTTCGATACTGTCCATGCTCCATTCATTTCCTGGGTAATATCACGCAATGCTTCAAAAGGAACCAACTGTGCCCGCGGGCCTGTCATAGCTGCAGCTTCTTCTATTGTCGGAAGCGGCAGGATAACCAAGAAATAACAACATAGTAAATATAAAGCAAAGGAATAGATCACTAACACCCTCACACTCTTTATCGACCCATACTTCCTATAGTTATGAAATACATACGGCAATGTCATTACCAATGCCAATAAAGGGAAGTATTTAAAAGCAGTAAAGATCACTTCACGATACATATCACTCACCTCCTTCTTTATGATATACAACAAAATGGTATGTTCCATTTGATCCCCTTGCAAACTCCTAACATCATTGTCACATTTGTTTGTGCTAATATAACAATGATGGAAAAGACAAATGAGACAAATGAATCTGCTAAAGATATATTAGCCGCTGCTATGACATCTCTCATGCGTACGACACCCGTAGAAAATATCACTGTACGTGAGATCTGTGAAGCAGCAGGTTTCTCTAGACAAACATTTTACCGCTGTTTTGCGGATAAGTATGACTTGATCAATTGGCGTTTTGACATTCTTTTGACTCGATCTTTTGATCAAATGGGAAGTGGTAAAACGATCTATGAAGGATTGGTCAAGAAATTTGAATATATCAAAGATGAGTATATATTCTTCCGAGCCGCATTTGCATCTGATACCCAAAACAATCTGCGTGTCCATGACTATGAGATGATCTTTGCTTTTTACCAAAACCTGCTTCATGAGAAAGGAATGCAGAATATTCCTTCTGATATATTAGATATTTTGGATATGTACTGCTGGGCATCTGTCTATATGACTGTGAAGTGGGTCATGCAAGAACTGCCCTATCCACCACAGAAACTTGCGGAGACAATGATGCGGGCTATGCCATATGAATTAGCGGAAGTATATCGCAAACTCGGTATCTTGAAATAAGTGACACTACTAACAATGTGTAACTTATCTTTTTTTTCGGTAAAGCTATAATTTGATTGTAAGCGGTATCGAACCGCAAAAGGAGATATATAAAATGGCTAATCGCATTTCCCTGAATCCTGTTTCCTATCATGGAGCAGGTGCGATCACAGAGATCGTTAATGAGATTCATTCTCATGGTTTCACAAAGGCATTCGTTGCCAGTGACCCGGATCTAATCAAGTTCGGTGTTACAGCTAAGGTCACAGACCTTCTTGATGAAGCTAAGATTCCGTATGAAGTATATTCTGATATCAAGCCTAACCCAACAATTGAAAACGTTAAGCATGGTGTAGAAGCTTTCAAGAACAGTGGTGCTGACTGTATCGTTGCCATTGGTGGTGGTTCTTCTATGGATACATCTAAGGCTATTGGTATCATCATTGCTAACCCTGAGTTCGAAGATGTAAGAAGTTTGGAGGGTACAGCTCCTACAAAGAATCCTTGTGTTCCGATCATTGCTGTTCCTACAACAGCTGGTACAGCTGCTGAAGTTACAATCAACTACGTTATCACAGACCCTGAGAAGCAGAGAAAGTTTGTTTGCGTAGACCCTCATGATATGCCGATCATCGCTGTTGTTGACCCTGACATGATGTCTTCTATGCCTAAGGGTCTGACAGCTGCTACAGGTATGGATGCTTTGACACATGCAATTGAAGGTTATACAACAAAGGGTGCTTGGGAGATGACAGATATGTTCCATCTTGAAGCAATCCGTTTAATCTCTAAGAACCTCCGTGCAGCAGTTGCTAATGAAAAGAGCGGTAGAGAAGGTATGGCTCTTGGCCAGTACATTGCTGGTATGGGTTTCTCCAATGTAGGTCTTGGTATTGACCATTCCATGGCTCATACACTGAGTGCTCACTATGACACACCTCATGGTGTTGCTTGTGCATCCTTACTTCCGATCTCCATGGAATTCAACCGTGATTACACAGGTGAGAAGTACAGAGAGATCGCACGTGCTATGGGTGTTGAAGGTGTTGATGAAATGACACAGGAAGAATATAGAGATGCTGCTATCAACGCTGTTAAGAAGCTCTCTGCTGATGTAGGCATCAACCCTAAGAATGACCGCATCAAGGAAGAAGATCTCGACCAGCTTGCAATCGATGCATTAAACGATGCTTGCTGCCCAGGTAATCCTAGAGAAGCAACTAAGGAACAGGTCATCGAGATGTTCCGTCAGTTGATGTAATTTCAATTACATACAAAACGCACAAAGAGCCATGTCTTAGACATGACTCTTTTTTGTGTTACTTAACCATTTCCTCTTTTCTAGATATACGTTTTTCAACGATTTCCAAACTGATGCCTTCCGGATCACGTCCATCTTCTCATAGAAACCACTTTTTTCCTTAGTATCCCATTTAGTAAAAACTAAATCATTTCAGTGTATATACTATGCCATAAAAAAAGCATAGACCAAGCTATGCTCTTTCTTACAATCTAATTTCGTAATTACCAAGGATCTGATCCTGTTCTGTCACAATAACAAATGCATTTGGATCTTTCTCAGCAAGTTTATGTCTCAGTGTACGAACTTCGTATTTAGATAATACAGTGTAAATGACATATGTATCTGTCTCTGTATATCCTCCTGTACCTTGCCAATATGTAACACCTCTATGCATATCATGGACAATAAAGTCATAGATACCTTTGTTCTTGGTAAAGATCATGACACTTGTGTTGATGTTCTGTAAGTGTGTCTTATCTACAGCCATGGAGTATACAAAGGAAAATGCTACTGAGTAGATGGCAGTAGGCAGTTCAAACAAGATCGCACATGCCGCAAAGATGAAGCAATTTACAACGATCGTGATCTTTCCTACACTGACATTTTTATATTTCTTAGTTAGATACAATCCAACAATGTCCAAACCTCCAGAAGATCCACCTGCTTCCAACGTTAAACCGATACCTGTACCAGCGATCACACCACCTATTAAGATCGATACAGCTACATCCGATACGATCGGTGTAGACGGGATTGGCAGTAATGACAACAGCAATGTCTGTGCTCCTATGCTCAAGAATGTCTTTAGAAACAAGGAACGTCCCAATTGTGTATAAGCAAGAATCAACAATGGTATATTCAAGATAAAGTTAATAATACCTGTTAGATCAAAGCCGACATTTACATCCAGCAATGATCGTATGATCTGTGCAATACCAACGATACCGCCATTATACAGTCCTAACGGAATAATGAACCAGTTCAAACCTGCACAGAACAAAAAAGCCCCGCACAAGATCTTACCACATTGCAAACTCCTGCGTTTCTTCTCCATACTACGACCCTCATGATACATATTTTTTATATGTATTCTCTATTTCCAAAGAAAACAATACCACACATATACCCTATGTGAAACCATGAATTTCATCATTTTTTCAGGATGTAAATATGACCTTTTATTTTAACGTTTCACTGTGATTCAAAACACTTGTACTGTATAAGAACAAGACATCTGCATTAGTGAAATCCACTTTATTTCCAAGTAAAGCACTTGGTAAATAGCGGATATCTACCAGAGTGATATCTTCATAGGTACCTGTTAGTAAAGGGGCAATGGCACTGCCGAATGAATCACGGAACAACACAAGTTTCCTACCGTTCTTTACAGTCGGATCATGGATCTTTATAAGTGATAGAGGTCCAGATAAATACATCTCATACGGATCCCTGCCGTTTGCTTTTTTCATATCATACACATCGATCTCACGATCATTTTGTGCATCGTATACTGTTAACTTTTCGATCCTATCATTAGTAAGATAGTACATATCTTCTTTCTTCAAACCAGGCACTTTACCACCATAACTGCCAAGGAAGTTATCTGCAGCTTTCTCTACTTCATATGCTGTTGAAGTAGAACCCCCCATGGATTGAATCAAAACATCTGCTGTATCTACAATCTTCTCCTGCCGCCAATGTGGATCTGTTTTGTAGTAGTCTTCTACTGTCAAAGTTGACATGATATCGATATATTGCATTGCAGGCAATGCATCTTTGACTTTTTGTGCAAAGGCAGCATGATCCATTTTCAACGCATCATCACCAAGGAATTTAGATTTATCTGGTATCACACTGACATACACATGATTGTCTTCATTTAAATACGTGTCTTGGATCTTAGTAAAGATATGTGCAGCGTGTTCGATACTATCCATATGCATAGGGTATTCCATCGCATACGCTGCCCCATCATGTACCGTAATACCATCTATATCTTTACGACCAAGTACGTAACGATCCAATACTGTATTCAACTGTAGAAATGCATTACGGCCTGGAAACTGATCCATAACATATGCTTCAAACCCTTTTGAGAATCTTCCATCCAGCACACTTTTCATCGATACTTCAGGAAACTGTGCCAGCTTTCTTCTTTCTTGCAGAGAGACCTCTTCTGCTGGTTTCAGGATACTTGCCAGGCTGAACACAAAGAGGAAACCCGCTGTTAACACGATATTCCAAATATCTTTCTTATGTTCTGACATATACCCTCCTAAAATCTAAAGTATAAGAATGGATTATAGGAATCATGTACAAGACAAGATGTAGCAAGTACAAGGATCCCGAGTAATATGATCGGTTCTAATACTAATAATATCTTTCCAATTTTTTTCTTATGCCATTTGTCTATATTTTGTTTCAACCATGGTCCTGCACCGATGCATGCCATTATGATCGTGACAGCAAAACTTTGGAGATAATACCCTGTTTCTTTTGTAAATAACGGCATGCCGTTACCTGTAAACATGATCATGATCCGTGTCCAGGCTTCTGATATAGAACTTGCATCAAAGATTACAAAGCTCACTGCTAATACCACAAAGGTATATACATGTCCGCATAGAGGATGGTTGGCAAACCATTTACCAAGACATACTTTCTCTATAACAAGGCATATAGCAAACAATAATCCCCACACAACAAAATTCCACGCTGCTCCATGCCACAATCCTGTTAAAGACCAAACAACTAATATGTTGAAGATCCATCTTAGGAAGGAAACACGATTTCCTCCTAGTGGAATATAGACATAGTCGCGAAACCAGCTACCTAAGCTGATATGCCATCTTCGCCAGAATTCTGCGATTGTTTTTGATATAAAGGGATAATTAAAGTTTTCCATGAAATGGAAGCCTAGTATTCTACCTAAGCCTATTGCCATATCGCTATATCCAGAGAAATCATAATATACATGCAATGCATATACACCAGCATAGAGCCACGTATAGAGAACAGATACATCCGTACTTGTTTTATATAACATGCAAAACTCACCAAGTGCATTTGCCAGTAATACTTTCTTACCTAGACCAAGTACAAATCTACGTATGCCGGCAGATACATCAGATACATCTACCTGTCTATTTACAAGCTCTTTTTCGATATCGGTATATCGTACGATCGGACCTGCTATCAATTGAGGAAACATAGATATATATGCACCAAACGCAATGATATCTTTTTGTGGTTTACATATACCGCGGTATACATCTACTAAATAACCAAGTATTTGAAATGTATAGAAAGAAATTCCGATCGGCAGTGCAATCTTTAATACTTTAATAGGCATTCCCAAGGCATGCAGGTTTTCGGTAAGAAATCCTGCATATTTGAAGTATGCAAGTAAGCACACATGTACAGCACAGGAAAGAAAAAGTATGATCTTACGTTTTTTACCTGGTTCAATGCGGGCAATGAAAAGGCCTTCGATATACCCTAAAAGGATCGAGGCCATCATCAATACGATATAAACCGGTTCTCCCCATGCATAAAAGAACAAGCTGAATAACAGCAGAATCAGATTCTTAGATTTCCCCCTTATTACAAATGCACATAGCATCATACAAGGAAGAAACCAATACAAAAATGGAATTCCGGAAAATAACATATTACATATTTACATCAGCAACTGCTTCAGCAGAAGGATACTTCTCCTCCAACTTATCTTCAAAATCATCCACGATATCTTCTACACCGAGCAAAGAAACAACATAGGAATCTGTGATCTTATAGATCTTGATCACTTCAGGCATACCGCACATCCACTGCTTATTCTTCAATGCATCTTCCATATCCTTTGTGAATGTATTTGTGTCATCTGCATTTGCCACATGATATGCACCTGCAGTAAATGTATTTGCGTTCATACTATGTACAAGACTTGCAGCATCATCCAACAAAGCAGCATCCTGTTCAGGTACAGAGAGAAGTGCGGAAAGACTTTCCACATCAGAAGCTTCAATACTACCAGGTGCGTTCTCTGTTGGTTCATTATAGGAACCGCCCATTGCAAAGAATTTATCATCTTCTTCATAGGAATCCCACACTGTTGTCAAGATTTCTTCAGCACTCTTGATATCTGATGTGCCAGCTGGTTTATCACTGCCCCCACAAGCAGTCAAAGAAAGACTCAGCAAGCCAACTAAACATACATTAGCAAATTTATTCATTTTCAAAATTCTCCTTTATTCTCTAATAGATTTCTCATCCTCATTCAGGATATCGAATTTTCAACATTTCATCAACCAAATAAAAGAGGGACTGCAGTGTCCCTCAATTATTCGTTATCGAAAGATCAACCTCTCTTCTTCAATACGATACCTGCAATTGCAGCACCTGCAAGTACGAATGCCCAAGGCATTGCACTTCTTGTGTCACCTGTAGCTGGTCTGTTGTCGTTAGCTTCATCAACAACGTATGCATAGATATTCAATGTAGGCATATCCTTTGCTCTTGCTCTGATATAAGTACTAACCGTCTTTTCAGGATCGATCTTTGTACCCTTACCATCAGGCTCTGTGAACCAGCCTTTCAATACCTGATTTGCTTTAACTTCAACAGGTTCAAATACATCCTTCATCATTGTAGAAGCTTTAACTGTCTTTGGAGTTGCCTTACCATTCGCTGTCACAATAACCTTGACCATGTCTTCTACAGACTCTCCAGGCTTCTCCGGCTCTGCTGTTGGTTCAGCTGTTGGTTTATCTGTCGGCCCTGCTGTTGGTTCAACTGTCGGCTTAGCTGTCGGCTCTGCTGTCGGTTCAGCTGTCGGCTTTACTGTTGGCTCTGCTGTCGGTTCAGCTGTCGGCTTTACTGTTGGCTCTGCTGTTGGCTTAGCTGTCGGCTCTGTTGTACCGCTCTTTTCGAACTTAGCTGTCAAAGCAACATTATCATTTACTGCAAATGTATAAGGATTTGCTTCAGAAACACGTTCCTCACCACGATACCAACCAACGAATCTATAGCCTTTCTTTGCTTTTGCTGTCAACACAGCCTCAGCACCTGGAGCATACTTACCAGCACCTGTAACTGTACCCATCTTAGCATCAGCTTCAACATATACAACGTTCTCAAGACGTGGACCATCACCAAGATCAAATTCAGAAACAGTTACCCAACCATCATTAGACTGAGTAGCAATGAATGCGATCTCTGCAACATCCTGCTTATCAAAGTAGAATGTCTTAGTTGTTGTATCAGCCGCAAACTTCTGATCCTTAGCAACTTCCTTCCACTTGCCATCCTTTGTATTCTTGATGTACAAGGAAGCACGTGTTACCTGACCACTGTCTGCTTTATCTACTCTAGGTGTGAATGAGAAACTATTGATGTTATAAGTACCATGCAGATCGATATCTGCCCAGATCTTATCCTTATTTCCCTTCGTACCATTGATAGACTCAACCTTATCTTGTGCATTCTGCCAATTGGAATGCCATCTTGTAATAGGTTTGTTATCGAATGCATACTTCAGCAAACCTTCGTTTGCATCATATTTTGTTTCAGAGTTTGTTGTTGCTGTCCAATTCTTCTTATTGAACTTATCCACAACAGTTGCAGAGTGTGCCTTAACAACTACGTTATCAATAGAAGCAGATACTGCATTTGTCTTAGAACCAATTCTCTGCAGCGGCAATGCAAATGTTGCAGCCTTGATATTGTTCTTCTTAACTTCGTTCTTGTATACGAACTCACCTACAGCATCACTTACAAATACGTCATTGATATAAAGCTTAGCACTCTGCTGTTCAACAACGATCTTCACATTTACTTTCTCACCAACTGGCAATGTATAGTTAAAGTAATAATTGTAGAGCTCACGTGTGAAGCCGAGCTTACCATTGTTCATAACACGAATGTCATGTGTACCATATGGCGCATCTTCTTCAAACAAGATCTGACCATCTGTCAAAGGCTTAGATGTCTCAAAATCAAAGGACAATTCATTACCATTACCAAGCTGCTCAATAGGTGTTTCCACATAACTTGCGCCACCCTTTAAAGTAAGCTTACCGTTATTGATATCAGCATTTGTCTTATTCTTCAGATCACGCTTATTTTCTGATGTATCCTTTTCGTTAGCGAAATCATACTTTTCGTAGAAATCACCCTTCTTATCTTCCTGGTAGTAAGGATTTGTATTAGGACCTGTACCCTTATCCTGTGCAAGTTCAGCCAAGTGTGCTGCAGTGCCCTTTTCCTTACCTGTAGCTGCCCATGTCTTTTCAGCATAGAATGGCAGAGCATCGAAGAATCTCCAATACAAATCAGATTCTGTCAAACCTGAAGCGTGCTTATCGATGTTATCACTCCAGATTGCATATGCAGCACCCAGCATCTGATCGTCACCAGAAGGAACAGGCTTATAACCAGCCTTTGTTCTTACCTTTTCAGGTGCAAATTCATTGAAGACACGATTAACATTCAACAAGTCACCGTATGCATTTGCACGGCCAAGATTACCATTTGGAACCATGTAACCAAAGTTATCAATTGTATTGATTAACTTGAAGCCCATGTTATACATATCCATACCATCTGCCCAGTCAGAAGACCAGAGGTTCATCTCAACATTTTCAACAGCTTCAGGAATGATCTGTGTAAGCGGATTATCCTTGATCCAAGACAAACCACCCCACAAACGAACAGGGTTTGTCTGCTTTACATAAGGTACGATCGTATTGAAGAAATCACGATATGACTTAGCGTTATATACGAATTCATCCGCACCAATATGTACTGTTGTCTTGTCGTCAAATGTAGGATCATTGCCCTTTGTATAATCATCGAAGATCTCCTTGATCTTAGCAATAGACTCAGGCTTTGTAAGGTCAAAGTGGTCGATCAAAGGACGATTCTTGTTCAAACCAGTAGCATTATGAACTGCCAATTCAGGCCATACCTTTGTAAAGGATACAGCATGAGCAGGAACGTCGATCTCTGGCACGATGTTCATACCAACTGCACGTTCTTCATGGATGAAATCCTTGAAATCTGCTTTAGAAATAGAATAGTCAGCTGCTGTAGGAGACTCACCCTTTTCATTTGTCAAACTAGACTCAAGACGGAAAGCATCATAAGCATTCCATGCTTTATCTTCATTCTCATGAGCACCATAATTTTCGAGGAAGATATAGTTATCAGAGAGATGTGCCTGGAAATCGTTCATCTTGTAATAACGCATTGTTCTAGTGAACTCTTTCATCATTTCAAGAGAAACCGGTTTACGTGCTACGTCTAACAAGAGACCACGAGTCTGGTATCTTGGATAGTCACGCATCTGACCAACTGGATAGTGTTCTCCATTTTCCTGGAACATCTGCAGAATTGTCTGCATACCGTACATGTTACCTGTGATAGCTGCAGAGGCAACATTAATACGGTCGTTCTTGATATCCATTGTATATCCTTCATTACCAAGCAATGCATCTGGTGCAGCATAATGGAAGTTGAATGCATTAGCTTCTTCATTACCCTGCTTAGCTGTCAATGTTACACCTGTGAAATCCTTATAATCGCTGACAAACTCATCTACGATCGGCTTCAAGGCAGCATTGTCATATGTAACCTTTGTCAAAGCAGATACAGCAACATGATCCGTAGAATCAGAGTGCCATTCCTGAATTTCTGGAATAACGACCGGCTTAGCATTCTTCCCTTCTGCTGGAGTATGCTTACCCTTTACAACGAAATCAAGATCACCTGTATTCTTTGTCTGATTTGTCTTTGTATCTGTGACATTAAAGGAGATCTTAACTGTCTTATCTTCCAACGGATGAATGACAGGCAGTTTACCATTTTCCTTAGCCTTACCTACGATCTGTTCAAAGTCAGCACCATTGCTTTCAATTGTGAATCCTTCTGGAACTGTAGGCAATGTGTATTCCGTAACATCAGATGCAATCTCAGCACCATGGATACTTGCAACAACACTATCTAAAGTAGCCTCACCCTGTGGTGTTTCTCCACCCTGTACATTAGAGTAGATTTCCACTTCATCGATACTAATATTGTTGTAACCACTTGTGGAAGCATCTGTTACTTCCACACCGAAATTCTCAAGCTTGAACTTAGACATATATACAGGTGCATCGAACTTATAATCGATCACTGTACCATAGCCCTTCTTACCTTCAACCTTAACGTTATCAATATGAACCGTCTGCTCCTTATTTGCACTATCTGTGTACTTCAAATCAAAAGACTTGATATTAGACGGTGACGGATCAACATCTCTTTCAAACAAAACAAATTTGATCTCGCTAACCTTAGTCAACTTAGCCAAACTAGCTTCAATCCACTGATCCTTATATGTATGTGCAGCAGAAGCCCATCTGTGAGGTTTACCATTCTTGCCATCTTTAATATTTTCAGCACCAAGACTAGCTACCTCTGTTGTAGATGCAGTTACGCTTGTAGCTGTAAGCATATGGTTCTTGTTTTCCGTCTGCTCAACAGTATCAGATGTTTCTGTACCATTTACAACAATCTCGTTGATTGCTACGTTCTGCCAGCCTGTATTCTTTGCTTGCAATGCAGTCACACGAACTGCTGTACCACGAACTGGAGTTGTCAAATTAATTGTTTTAGTTACATCAGAAGTTGTCTCATCATTATCAATGAAAACCTCTTTCCAAGTACCATCCAACTGCTTAACTTCAGCCTTCCACTTCTGGAGGATCAATTCACCTCCATTGTTTTTAGAACGATCTTCCCAGTTAACAGTGATCTTATTGATATCTGTTACACTCTTCAACTGTACTTCGATCCACTCATTAGCAACTTTATGCTGGTTTGTAGCCCAGCGTGTTGTCATGTCGCCGTCAACTGCTTTAGATGCTGGATTTACTGATTCAGCATCGCTAGCAATTGCTGTGCATCCGAGTGCGAGATTTTTAGGACCTTCTGCGTTAGCTCTTATTGCAGATACTGGTGCAACAGAAAGCAGCATACCTAAAGACAACGCACATACAAAGACGCGTTTGGATACATTTTTCATACCTTCCCAACCTTTCTTATCCATGATTTAGACTGAGAGTAAAAATCATATGATTTATCCACCTCATCTATCACGTGAATCCGCTTTCAGTTTAACTTATATCATAGTATCTTTTCAATACACATGATCTTCATTTATGTCTATTTAGAGTTAATTTATCAGGTTAAATGAAAAGAGCTGTGAAAATTCACAACTCTCTTCACACACAAATGCTAAATTATTTGCACTAATTTAGTTTGTTATCTCTTCTTCATGAGAATAATACCTGCAAGTGTTGCACCTGTAAGAACAAATGCCCATGGCAATGTACTTCTTGCATCACCTGTAGCTGGTCTCTTATCGTTAGAAGGGTTGCCTGTTGCTGCATCAACGATGTATGCATGAACATTTACTTCACCCTTAACAGCTCTTACCTTTGTATTAACATACGCACTTACCGGCTTTTCAAGATCGATTTTTGTACCCTTACCGTTTGGTTCTGTGAACCAACCCTTGAATACATGCTTTGTATCAGCCTTAACTTCCGGCAATACTTCCTTCATCTTCATAGAAGCATTATCCACAGTAACTGTAGTTGACTTATCATCGATTGTATATGTAACGATCACAGCATCCTTTTCAGGTTTATCGGAAGAATCTGGAGAACCTGTTGGCTTTGTTGTTGGTTCAGCTGTCGGTTCAATTGTAGGCTTAACTGTTGGCTCTGCTGTTGGTGTAGCTGTCGGCTTAGCTGTTGGCTCTGCTGTTGGTGTAGCTGTCGGCTTAGCTGTCGGCTCTGCTGTTGGCTTCACTGTTGGCTCTGCTGTTGGCTTTGCTGTCGGTGTTGGAACTGGCTTCTCACCTTCCAACTTAACAACAAGCTGAGCTGGCAAGGATTCGTTACCTGCTTTATCTACTGCTGTGACCTTAACTGCATATGCAACATCAGTCTTAAGCTTTGTCATATCATAAGCCGGCTCGTTAACAGTAGCTACCTTCTTACCATTTACATATACATTGTACTTAGCAACATCCTTATCAGCTGGAGCAAACCACGTTACATGAGCACCAGTCTTTCCAGACTTTTCAAACTTAAGTTCTGTAGGCATAGCTGGAGCTGTAACATCAGATGTCTTAGCAGATACTGTGATAGCACCTTCAGACTTCTGACCTGCTGTGTTCAATGCACGAATTGAGAATGTATAAGCTGTATCAGATGTCAAACCAGTCACCTTAACCTGTGTACCTGTTACACTGATCGGCTGTTCCAAGCCATCATATGTGATTTCATAAGAAGCTGCGCCTCTTACAGAATCCCAACGAAGAATTACAGATGTGCTTTCAACGTATACAGCCTCACCCTTCTGACCATCAATTACAGGTACAGATGGCTGACCAAGTGCTGTAATAGCATCATTCAATTTCTTAGTTGCATCATCTACTTCAGGCTGTGTAGCATCTGCCTTATTCATGATTTCAACTGCCTTGTCATAAGCCGTCTTGAATGCTGTCCACTTATCTGTTGGATATGCTTCTTCCCAGAGACCTGTACCATTCTCAATAGCTGTCTGCAACGCTGCCTTATCAACTACAGATGTTCTTTCTTCACTGAATACCTTCAAGTAGTCAAGGTTTGCCTGTTCACTACTGCCCTGTCTAACAATAGTGCAACGAATCTTATGCGGACCATTTGTCAGACCCTTCTTTTCAAAAATCTTCTGCTGGTCATCGCCAGAAGAACTGCCTACCAAAGAAACATTTTCCTTAGGAAGTTCATCTACCTGAATATCATAGCTAGCAAAATTCTGATGCTTCTGTGCATATACTTCGATACCTGTTCCTGTGAAATTGTATTCAAAATACTTACCAGCACCAGTCACTTCAGTCTTTGTACCACCGTGATGTCTTGTGCTTTCGCCAGTATATGTAGACCATTCCCCATTCCATGTGATTGCAGTATTCTTATTACCCTGCATATCACCATCTTCTACATCTGTTGTTACTGTCTGTACATTTGCTGGTGTGAATACCTTAATATAGTCAAGGTTTGCCTGATTCTTACCGTCACGGGCTTTAACTGTACAACGAATCTTATGCTGACCATTAGCAAGATCCTTCTTTTCGAAGATCTTCTTCTGAGCAACATCATTGCCCTCTAAGGATACATTTTCTACTGGCTGTCCATCGATTGTTACATCAAAGCTAGCAAAATTTGTATGAGCATGCGCATAAACCTCTACGCCAGTACCTGTGAATGTGTATTCAAAATACTTACCTTCACCTGTTGCTTCAGTCTTTGTACCATTGTGATGCTTGGATTCACCATCATAAGCACTCCAACCTTCAGACCAAGTGATCTTATCGTTCTTAACTTTTCCTGTAGCATCCTCAACAATAGTTTCATCAACTACGATCTCATCGCTCTTAATTGCTGCTGTCATCTCAACAGTACCGCTTACCTGAGCGTTAGCCTGAGATGTAGCTGTAATTGTTGTTGTACCATTCTTACCTGTGAATGTTGCAACACCATTTGCATCGATCGTAGCTATAGACTGATCAGAAGATGTCCATGTTACAGCTGTATTTGTTGCTGTTTCTGGAGCTGTTACTGCAACCATCTGAACTGTGCCAGCCTTACCTACTGTAGTAATACCAGAATTACTCTTTACTGTAATGGATGTTGGTGCAACTGCATTCTTATCCAATACATTCAAAGCATCCAATTCAACCTTTGTTCTAGAACTGCTGTTGTTCTTTGTGTTAGTAACCTTGAGTTCAAGATGATGAACACCAGGCTTGAGATCTGTCTTACTATAGACAACCTTCTGACGAGTAGACTGAGCAGAGTATGTATCTACTTCACCATAAGACTTACCATCAATAACAACTTCATACTTACCACGATCGTTATTTGTTGTTGTGATAACTTCGATACCAGTACCAATGAAATCAAGTACTACAGATTCTTTTCCTGTAGGATGCTCGAGATAACGAACAGTATCCATGTAGTTTACATTCTTGTCCGCTGTCCATTCACCCCAAGAACCATGGTAAACGATATGGTTATCAGCATCATCGAGCTTACCAGCACCTACGATCTGATCCATACGAGCAAGAACTGCCTTTTCACTCAATGCAGTCTCATTACCATCCTTCACTGCAGATACCTGATACTTGAATGTACCAAATGTATCATCAGCAGTTTCATCTGTATATTCAGCTGTCTTCACACCAGAAGCAATCAACTTAACATCACCATCATCCAACTGACGATAAACGTTATAGGAGATATCCTTAGCCTTAACTGCATCCCAAGTCAGCTTAGCTGCATTTGCATTCAAACGGATTGCAGAAACACCCTTAGGAGCTTCAACTGCAGCTGGAACATCCTTCAATGTGTATGTATGACCCTTTACTGTTTCAAAAGAAACGCGATCCTTAGAAATAACAGTTGTAGGAACTACATCACCATTTTCATCTACAACTGTAGCAAATGATGCATTAGGAACCTGAACTGTAGCTGTGCCGCCATTCTTAGAAAGAATAGAAGCTGTAGTCAAACTCTTATCTGCCCATGTCATGGAAACTTCGAAGTTACCACGTGCAACAAGGCCCTTTACGCTACCATCAGCCCATGCATCTGGCAAAGCTGGAAGCATGTTGATATAACCCATGTTGCTCTGCATCAGCATTTCAGCAACACCAGATGTCATACCGAAGTTACCATCAATCTGGAACGGCGGATGCTTATCCCAAAGGTTTGTCATAATACCATTTCTAAACAAGTCATTGATCAACTTATAAGCACGATTGCCATCAGCCAATCTAGCCCATGTGTTGATACGCTGACCCATACCCCAACCTGTACTCTCATCTGTACGGTTATTCATAGAAACACGTGCAGCTTCGAACCATTCAGGTGTATCAGCAGAAATCAAGTCACCTGGGAATAAACCTAACATATGAGAAATATGACGATGACCGAAGCCCTGGCTCTGCGGCATAGAGTTTACAGTTGTTTCTTCATACCATTCTTTGATCTGTCCGCTTTCACCGATTTCGATCGGTCCCTTGAGCTTAGATCTCTTATCTTTCCAAGTTGCTACAAGATCCTGATCAACGCCAAGTGTCTCAGCAGCAGTGATCGTATCTGTATACAACTGCCAGATCAATGTCTGTTCATATGTATTACCAGCTGTTCTAGGACCGTGTTCTGGAGAATAAGATGGAGAAGATACCAAATGACCTGTTCCATCATCTACAAGCATCTGATCATAAAGAATAGCTTCTTCCTTCATCATCGGATAAATATTGTTCTTCATGAACTCTACATCACCTGTATATTCATAGTATTCCCAGCAGTTCTGGATGATCCAAGGCATAGCTGCAGGAGACCAACCCCAGCTGAAACTCCAACCTGGGCATGTCCAACCGAACGGATTGTTCTGTGTATGTGCCATAAAGCCATTTGCTGGCTTTTCAGCTGTGCTTTCGATACCTGCATAGATTTTAGCTGTAACACGACCTGGCTCTCTCAAAGAATCAACATAGCTGATCAATGGAGTAGCACATTCTGCCATATTCGTAGAATATGTCGGCCAGTAGTTCATCTGCAAGTTAACATTTGTATGATAATCTGAATGCCATGCAGAATTATTAGCACCTACCCAGATACCCTGCAGATTGGAAGGCAGAGTTGCTCTAGAAGGATCATCTGCAGGAGTCTCACGAGAAGACTCGATCGTCAGATATCTACCATACTGGAAGAGCATTACTTCAAGGTAACGTCTTTCTTCTTCAGTTGCAGATCCATTATTATATGCAGTCAACAACTCATTTGTTGTCTTCTTAGAAGGAACCTGTCCAAGATCCAAGTCAACACGTCCGAAAATACTGCTAAAGTCATCAACGTGTCTCTTCTTCAATTCCTTATAAGAATGCTTCGCCGCATCATCTACATACTTGCGAACTCTTGCTGTAACCTGCTCAGCTGTTTCGCCTGTACGATAGTTAGGATAAACATTCTTATAGTCTGTACCGATAGAAGTGATGATCGTAACTGCGTCAGCACCCTCAACTCCTACCTTCTTGTTTTCCAGATCCTTTGTCTTACCACCTTCAGTAATTACCTTAGTTGTGGAGGAGAACTTCATCTGGTTATCTTTCAAAGTACCATCGATAGTAATAACACCATCTTTTACTTTTGTAGTCCAGTCTCTCTTATATGAGTTCGGCTGTGAGTGCTTATTATTTCCATCACCCTGTTCGTTATCCGGCTCAACTCTTACATCAAAATTCAGCTTACCGCTTCCTTTTGTTTCCAATCTTGTTACCAATACATTGTCAGGATAACTTACAAAGTTTTCACGTGTATATGTAGAAGAGCCCTTCTTAAAGGAAACACCTGCAATAGCAGTGTTCATATCCAAGTTACGTTCATAAGCGGATGTTTCATTCTGCTTAATATCCTTAAAATCAAGATACATGTTTCCATAACTCAGATAATAACCATATCCCTGCGTACCTACATCATCATTCAAACCAACAAGCTGATTACACAATTTACTTGCTTCGTCAGACTTACCCTCTTTAAATAATTGCTGCACTTTACGCAGTGTCTCACCATTTTTGCCATTGTTTTCGAGGTTACCGCCCTTATAATCACGACCCTGTGCAGGACCGCCGGACCATAAAGACTTTTCATTCAACTGAATGCGCTCACTCTCAACGCCGCCAAATACACTAGCACCAATACCACTGTTACCGATCGGAAGGGACCACTGTTCCCACCCTGCATAAGTCTTCGGTGCTTCGGAAGTGTAACGAAGCATTAATTCGTCACTCTTAGAAGTTTCCTTTGCGAAAACTCTTGCCTGTGAAACTGGAACAACTGTGATTGCCATCAAAGCTGCTACAGCACCAGCAAGAACACGCAAAGAACGTTTTTTAGGATTCCTACTCATACCAAAATCTTCCCTTTCTTTGTTATATGACATATCTAAAATTAGACATACTGAATCACTATTATTTTAGCAAACACACATAACCAAATTCCTTAGAAATCCTACTATCTCCCTATAAAAAACAACTTTTCTTTGCAAAGCAAAATAAAAAAACTAATAACAAATCAAATTATATATTTTTCATGTATACATAATTACCGTGATAGTCCATTAACATGACTATCTCTAAACGTAAAAAAAGAGGACATAGTTTCCTACATCCCCTTTCAATTTAATTTAGATGTTAAACCACTTGATCTCGGACTCTTCGAGTTCTACCTCGAAAGAAGAACCATCACCCTTATAGATCGTAGTCTTCTGTGCTTCATATGTGTTATTTACAACACAGAAGCTGTTTGTAGAAGGATATACATTGACTTCTACATTGTAGTTGTCACTGTACCACTTCTTCATCTCATTCTCCTTGTGTGCAGCATAGAAGATTGCACGATAGAGGAGACGAGCATTTTCAAAGCTGAATGGCAGACCGTTGATATAAACGCCTCTACCTTCACCATAATCATTTGCCGCAAGATTTACATGCAGATCCTTCTGCTTGATCACTGTTGTACCAGGAAGAGCATATACATCATTTACATTCTCGCCCCAGTCTTCATGTTCAAGCTGTTCTGTAATGAAGTGATCATGTTCATCCCAGTTGTACTTATCAGTATGCATAGAGAAACCAAGTTCCTTATCTACGCCAAGTACATCATACAATGTGAAGAATTTACCATTTCTATTCACAGCAGAAGGTTCACCAACACCGATGAAACCACCACCATTGTCTACATATCTACGCATTGCAGAGATGACCTTTTCATCCCATTCTTCACCACCAGAGAAGCTTGTGTAAGCTGCACCCACATTCAAGACACAGTCAACACCCTTCAAAGCATCTGGATCCTTACGAAGATCTTCAAAGCTTACAAACTTCACATCAAATGGGAAACCAGACAAAGCTTCCATTACACCTGTGAAGGAGTAGATTTGCTTATACCAGATTGCATGGTGTACAAGATGTGTACCCCATCTTCTCAGCTCACCCCAGCTGTTCAAAACAGCAACAGTAAGAAGGTTATGCGGAGTCTGGTGATTTACATGTGCATACAATTCTCTGAACTCGTCACAGATTTTTGTAATGTAATCCATGAAATCAGGGAACTGCAGAGCAAGCTTCAAGTAACCGCCATAACCAATACGATCAACAGGACTTCTCAAGATAGCTCTACGGCTTGTTACCCAGTTAACCTTTGCTTCCTTCAACGGATCGCCACCTTCATGGAAGACATCCGGGAAGAAGTAAGGAAGGAATCTGCCTTCTGTATACTTAACACCCTTGATATCGGAAATCAAACGCAATGTTGTACCAGAACCAACAGAACCAACGACAGCATCCAAACCGATGGACTCGAAGTAAGGACCATAAGGTTCTGTACCGATCCAGTGATCGCCCAAGAACATCATAGCTTCCTTACCATACTCATGACAGATATCAACAAACTTCTTAGCAAGCTTGCATACTTCTCTCATCTGGAAATCCATGAAATCTCTGAATTCCTTTGTAGGAACACAGAATGTAGAGTTGTTGAAACCCTTGTTAATAATATATTCAGGACGGAATCTATAGCCTACTTCCTGTTCAAACTGCTTCAAGATATACGGAGAAACACTTGCACTATATCCAAACCAGTCAACATACTTTTCTCTAGCCTGTTCATCAAATTGCAAAGTGAACTGATGGAAGAATGTTGTAAAACGAACAACATCAACATCGTCTCTCTCCTGGCAGAACTTACGGAACTTTTCCAAAACATGCTTCTGTGTCTTAGGCTGACGAACATCAAATGTCATCTGATGTTCCTCATTCTTCCAATCATTTGTCAAACTGTTGTACATGTGTACCGGATCCCAGATAACAAATGCCAAGAAGCTTACAGTGTAAGCATGATATGGAATTGTGTCGTTGATCGTAACTTCTCTTGTCTCTTCGTTATAAGACCAGTTAGTAACAACTGTATCTGTTGTACGGTCAATAACTTCCCACCAACGATGAATATCATCGATCGTATTCGGCTTCAACTGATCTTTATAGAAATGCTTCATGATCTCGATCTTCAATGTTCTGCCCTTGGCAGTAACAAAATCAGTCATGAGATACATCTGCTGAATTTCATCAGGATTAGCCTCAGCCCATGCATTATCCTTACGTGTTGTGTAGTATGTTGCATACTGCTTCACATCAAGCTCATGCAGCTCTTCCGGCATATTTGTACCATCGCAATCACGAATAGCATCTGCCTTCCATCTCTTGATCGTTGCAATCGTATCATCGATAACGTCAACATCAGTAGGAACAGTAACTCTACCTGTGTACTTGTCTTCCATTTTTTTTATTCCCCTTACTTGTCAATTCTTAACTGTGTTTCAGGATCAAAGAAGTGAACCTTGGAAAGATCCATTGTCAGGTGGATCTTCTCATGCAGCTTCGGATTCATACGAGAATCAACCTTAGCCTTCAAATCCTGACCCATGCACTTGCCATGCAAGATATACTCATGACCAAGCAACTCTGCAACTTCGACTTCAAAATCGAAACCAGCAGACGGATATGTCTCAGCAACAATACCTTCATCATGAAGATCTTCTGGACGAATACCCAATACAACGGACTTACCTTCATAACCCTTCAAGTGTTCCAAATACATAGCCGGAACCTTGACCTCATGACCTTCAGTCACAAACTTACCGTTTGTATATGTACCAGTAATGAAGTTAGTAGCAGGAGAACCCAAGAAACCAGCTACGAACATATTGGCTGGATCATTATAGATCTCCTTAGGAGCACCGATCTGCTGAATATGACCATCCTTCATAACAACGATACGATCAGCCATTGTCATAGCCTCAGTCTGATCATGTGTGACATAGATCGTTGTTGCACCAATACGATGATGCAGCTTGATGATCTCACTTCTCATCTGAACACGGAGCTTAGCATCCAAGTTAGAGAGAGGTTCATCCATCAAGAATACCTGTGCATTACGAACGATAGCTCTACCCAAAGCAACACGCTGTCTCTGACCACCAGACAACTCCTTTGGCTTTCTCTTCAAATATGGTTCAATCTCCAAAACCTTAGCAGCTTCTAGAACTCTCTTTTCGATCTCATCCTTAGGAATCTTTCTCAATTTGAGACCAAATGCCATATTTTCGAATACTGTCATATGCGGATACAGAGCATAGGACTGGAAGACCATGGAAATGTCTCTGTCCTTAGGCTCTACATCATTCATACGCTTACCGTTAATGTAGAAATCACCAGCACTGATATCTTCAAGACCAGCGATCATACGAAGTGTTGTGGACTTACCACATCCGGAAGGACCAACAAACACGATAAATTCTTTATCTTTTACTTCAAGATTGAAGTCAAATACAGCCTGTACTTTATTATCGTAAATTTTATCGATATGCTGTAACGATAACTCTGCCATACCTAATGAACCCCCTATTTATGTTTACGGTTATAGTAGAACAACAATGTCAACAAACCTGTGAGACCAAGGATCTCAACACCAAGATTTGCAACACTTACTGTCTTCTGTGCAACGATGATCATTGCCAAGAAAACGATGAACAAAACAATCATTACAATTCTTTCAATTGCACTCGTATCTCTCATGATCTACTCCTTCATGCCGCCAAGGCTCATACCCTGCGTCAACTTCTTCTGTACACAAATATAGAGGATCAAAGTAGGAATCATAACAATTACAAGACCAGCATACATAACACCGAAGTTAGCCTGAGACTTTGCATCAGCCATCAAGTACTTAACACCAACTGCCAATGTAGCATTTTCTTTGTCCATGAATGTGAACGCAATGACATATTCATTCCAGAAAGCAAGGAACTGGAACAAGATAACAGTAATGATACTTGGTCTTGCCATCGGGATCATGATCTTTGTCATTGTCTTGAAATAACCGCATCCATCGATCAGTGCTGCTTCTTCATATGCGTGAGGCAATGTCTTGAAGAAACCAGTCAACAGATAGATCGTAAACGGAAGTGCAGTTGCAGCATATACAACTGCTAACCAGAACTTGTTGTTTAAGAAGAAATCGAAACCAAGAGAAATATCTGCTTTAAATAACATCAGATAGATCGGAAGAACGATGTAGTTTACGTTAACAAACAAACCAGCCATGAACAATGCATTCATGAACTTCTTACCAACAAAGTTGAAACGTGCCAATGCATAACTTGCCGGCAGAGCAACGATCAGCAAGATAACCAGAGCCAATGCAGTAACGATCACTGTATTCAATAAGTAATCGCCCATTCTAGCTTTCTGGAATGCCGCAACAAAGTTACCCCACAACAATTCCTTAGGCAAAGCAAATGGATTACCACTTACCAACTCCATCTGAGACTTCAAACTTGCCATGAAGACCCAAATGATCGGAATAATGATAGAAATTGCCAGAGCAAATAATGCTAAATAAACGAAGATCTTATAGATCGAAAATTTCTTTTTCTCTTTCATCATGACCTCCTAATTAATACTCCAGCGTATCTCTCTCTGTGACCTTGTTGATAATAGCACTCAACAAGAAGGAGAATACAAAGATACAAGCACCAATAGCCATACCATAACCATACTTACCAGCAAATGCTGTGTTGTACATATAGTTCAACGCAACTTCACTGCCAAGACTACCTTCACTTGTCAGCTGTACAAACATGAAGCTGAGATTGATTGTAGAAATGACGAAGAATGTCAATGTAGTACGGATATTATCCCAAATCAAAGGTAATGTAATCATAAAGAACTGCTTTACCTTACCAGCACCTTCCAAAGAAGCTGCTTCATACAGATTCTCTGGAATACTTGTCATACTGGACATGTACATAACCATGTAGTAACCAATAGCCTGCCATACCAATGCACCAATGATTGCATAGTTGACGATGTCAGGATTACCCATCCACTGATTCTGTAAACTGCTGAGACCAATTGCACCCAAGATCGTATTTAACAGACCATTACTTGGTGCATAGATTGCAGAGAAGATACCAGCAATAACAACGATACTGAGAATATTTGGAATATAGAAAATAACACGGAAGAAATTCTTTCCCTTGAAATTTTCACGGGTAAGGAGTGTTGCAAACAGCACAGCCAATACCAGAGTAATGATAGTGATGAGCACGACATACAAGATCGTATTCTGCATAGCTTCAATAAATCTCATATCCTGCATCAACAGCTTGAAGTTGAACAATCCACAGAACTTTGGTTCTGAAACAAAGTTACTCTGCTGGAAGAATGCAGTCTTGAAGACATCGATCGTCGGAATAACCATAAAGATCACAACGAGAAAGAATGCCGGAAGCACGCAAGCATATACGAATCTTCTTTGAGCCTTCTTACGATTCATATAGACCTCCCTTTAAACAATAGAAGGGCAGTTGGTCTTCCCAACCGCCCATTGAATGAAACTTGATTATCCCTCGATAGGATTTTCAGACAGCTTCTTCCATGCGTCAGACAAAGACTTCTGGTAATCTGCAGCTGTTGTCTTACCAGTAGCGAGATCATCAATCTGACCAAATACTACCTTAGCACGGTCAAAGTCTGGCAACTGATCTGTGTTATATGGTGCGAATCTACCAAGAGCAGCTGTAGCATCCTTATAAACACCGAAGAATTCCTTTGTATAGCCATCTTCCATGTTATCTACACGTTCAGCGAAACCTGTTGTAGGAACGATGTTGCCATGTTCTTCCATGATAGAAGCACCTTCATCAGAGTAGATGAACTTCAAGAAATCCTTAGCATCATCAGCGTTCTTAGCCTGTGCAGGGATCCAAACCTGTTCTGTCATACTACCAACGAAACGTTCGCCATCCTTTTCAAGAGCCGGAAGAGGCATCAGACCCCAGTGGAAGTCCTCAGGTGTTGTCTCAGCCATTTCGTTAACGATCCAGTCACCGTTAGGCATGAAGAGTGCCTTACCATCGATAACTGCCTGCTGGTTGATTGTGAAACCATCCTTGGAGTTAGCATTAGAAACTGTATCTGCGAAGAGGTTATCAGGACTTACAAGCTGAGCAAGAATGTCAACGACCTTCTTACCATTTTCAGAGCTCCAAGCCTCTGTGTCATAGTTCAATACATCGGAGAGGAATTCCTCACCGCCAACTTCCTTCAACAAAGCATTCAATGTGTTGTCGAAGTAACCATTTGTAGGATATGTGAAGAGAGCAATGCCGTCAGCCTTTGCCTTCTTACCAAGTTCGAAGAACTCATCCCATGTTGTAGGAAGAGAATACTTCTTACCTTCACCGATCAACTCTGTATTATAGAAGAAGCCAGCCGGTGTTGTCTTCAAAGGAAGCAAGTATGCCTTATCATCACCATAGTATCTAACGATGGAGCTGTCCTTGTATGCAGGATCGATATCGATCTCATCAAGAACATCAGAGATGTCCATAACTTCCTTAGTATTCAACTGTGTTTCTGTGTACTGGCTAGGCTGACCGAGGTTGAAGTAAACAACATCAGAATATTCACCCTTAGCATTTTCCTTGTTCAATACACTTGGAAGATCCTTTTCAAAACGAAGCTGAACATCTACATCAGGATTAGCCTTTTCAAATGCTTCAGCCAACTTTGTGAAGACTTCTTCACCGTTACCACCAGAGAATGAGTCAAACTTCAAGACTCTCTTTTCAGATCCGCCAGCATCCGCTGTTACAGCAGGTTCTGCAGGCTTAGAACAACCTGCGAGCATACCAGCTGCTACAACGAAGGACAAACCAACCGTAATAATTTTTTTCATGATTTCTTTCCTCCTAATTATCGGTTTTCACTTACATTTATAGTATACAGGCGTGTAAGCGCTTATACTATATCTTTATTGTTATTTGATTAAGATATATTGCTTTTTTTAATTTACGTTGTCAAAAAAAATAAAAACGCAATTTTTCTGAAATATAGCTATAATACATATATGAGTACTGACAGTTTTACGTTTGAACAGATCGCAGAAAACAACATAGATGCGCATATTCTGTATATTTCCCAATCTAGTTTTGACAAGGAATGGACCAGTTCACTGCACACCCACCCATGTACAGAACTCTTTTACGTTACAAAAGGAAGAGGCAAGTTTCATATCAATAACGAAACACTTGACGTTAGATCAGATGACTTGATCATCGTCAACCCTCTTGTTTCACATACTGAGATCGGTATACCTGATCAACCTTTTGAATATATCGTCATGGGTATCGAAGGTTTCACTTTCCAAGATAAAGAGAACAGTGAATACATCATTTCGAATTACTATGAATATAAACATGAAGTTCTTTTTTACCTCAAGACACTTCTTGTCGAAGCTCGCAAAAAGGAAGAAGGCTATCAGCAAGTATGCCAGTGCCTATTAGAAATACTTATTATCAACATTAAACGCAGAGCACAGATCCAAATGCGTATTACAGCATCTGAAAATAAAAACAAACTATGTGCCATGATCGAGAACTATATCGACTCTCATTTTAAAGAAGATATTTCTCTTGATACATTATCGGATCTCACATTCGTCAATAAATACCACATCGTACATGCTTTCAAGGAATATAAAGGCATTGCCCCTATCTCTTACCTTCAGCAAAGACGTATTGAAGAAGCTAAGTCCCTATTGCGCAATACAGACCTGCAGATCAGTGAAATAGCAGATATCGTAGGTTTTTCCTCTCTTCCCTATTTCACCCAAGCTTTCAAAAAGAAAACAAATGTCTCGCCTGGACGTTATCGTAAAGAAAGCAGAATGAAGAGGCACAAACAAACAAGCATATAAAAAGCTCCCGCGGGAGCTTTTCTTCATGATAAACGCAATAGATTATTTCAACACAATATTGAAATTACTGTCATAGTGCATACCTAACTCTCTGCACAACCTGTCATTCACCTGGTCCAACACCTGCTTATATTCCCCATACTTCGGTGATAAGACCGCAAAGTTAGGAATAAAGATATCGTTATAGCCTTTATTCTGGAGCTCTTTCATCATCTTCCGCTGTGCGATCATAGCTGGATGATATTTCATAATACCAGCTTTCATCTTTGCTCCTCGCAATGTCTGTTCCTTCAGCTTTTGATATGCTTCATCCGTCATATCCCGATAATGTGCGATCATCTCATCGGCACTTCTCGTTTCATGTATCACACCACCCACAAGCTTCACCCCAAGATTCATCATGAAAGGAATCTTTAAGGTCGTATTATCGCAGTATTCTAAGATATTATGCAAAGCCTTCTTCTGTTCCCTGGTACGGATCTTCACATCCAGAAACGGCTTAAAGTGTGCCTGTAGATACGCACCCCATTCTTTCCCGGGCAATAATGATGCGATTGCATCTTCTACCGTCTGATAATCCAATATCTCATTTGCTGTATCTACATCTCCGCCGTCAATATATTTTTTCAATGCATCCAGTTCTTCTTCCTGCAGCATCTTCTCTTGCAATTTCTCATTATAAACACGCTCCAGAACATTTCTATCATCACTCTCCAAAAGTAAACGTATCTCCTTGATCCCTATACCAAGTTTACGATACACCGAGATCTTCTTTAGAATTTCTATATCTTCCGATGAATAGTTCCGATACCCATTCTCATCTTTTCTAACTGACAACAAGCCTTCTTCTTCATAATACTTAATGGCACGTTTTGTCATACCAACTTCTTTTACCACATCATTCAACAGCATATACCGAACCTCCTTGGGATACACCAAATATAAACGTGTACGGAACGTACAGCTCAAGTAGATAGTTGCATAATACTGTTAAACAAAACATTTTTTACAAATACACAGAATACATTCTGTGTATTTTCCCCTACGCAGCCATCTCACTCCTTAAAAACTACATGATTTTAAGGAAAAGTTATAAAGTAAGGGCAAAACACATGAAACCATATCCACTCTTAGTCTCCTAGGATCGTTATAGGATATGCATCTGTCACAAAGATCATACTGTCATAGAGTACAGCTGGTGGCTGAAACATACGATAACTTGGTGGAAGAAGCCGCATCATCACACTGTAACTCTCACCAAGTGTTCCCATATAAGTATAGTCAGTTGCCAATTTACCAAGTTCACTATCTTCCGGAATCTTATCAAAATCCAACCAGCAAATATCAAATCCTACTTCTTTCGCAGCCTTTGCTAAAGGATCATGAGAATAGAACACCTGGTTTGTTCGTTTCTTAGATGATGTCGGCATATTGCATTTTGTCTTATAAAAATCTGTTCCGATCACATAGTAACCATTTGCTGGATCTTGTGAGAGCAGTTTACCCATGGAATCAAAACTCCCCCACTTTGCGACATGACTATTATGACCACTCACAAAGACACTTTTATGTCCAAGCTTCTCTTCCTGTGACAAAATCCATTCTATATTTTCAGCCATAAAACGATCTCGCAATGTACTACCTTCTGCTTGATCCTCTTCGTGCAATTTAGATAACTGGATCAACATATCCGCAAAGTGGATTACATATGCAGAACATCCTTTACCCTCCAATTCCGCCTTTACCTGTGACAAGATCTCCAGTCTTGCATTACCATTATATGCCTTGCACCAGTTTTCACCTTCTACAAGATCTTGTAAAGCAGTTGTATCTACTACTCTTGCTTCTGCACAAGCTTTCACCAAGAATTGCATACTGTATTGGATCCTCTGCATATCAAATCCATAAAAACGTAAATCTTCCCCATCTGGTGCATTCTCATTGTACTGACGCATATATGAGATCAAATCTGCAATTTCCTTTGTTCTATATATAGCGAAACCGATAGAAGCTGCCGCTTCTTGTGCTGTTCCCTCTCCACCGTGTATATATGCATTCACCTTCTCACATCCGCCATAATCACCTTCTATAGCAAATGCTTTTACACCATTGTTCTCTACCAACCTCCGAAACACATCCAGCTTTAATTCCTGGAATTCTACATTTCCATGTGATGCTTCACCTAATGCAATGATTTTTACTTCTGCTGGAACTGTGATATCTTCTACTGGCTCTGCATATGCAGCAAACTCTTCTAAATCTGCACTCTCACCTGTACTAAAGCCACCAAAATGCATATACACGCATAATGTAGAGAAAAGGATACCTAACAAACCAAACACAATGTATCTCTTCTTCATTCCTGAACCTCATGAAGCAGGTCTTCTGCTGTTGTATGGAACAGCTTTGCCAAAGTAAGAAGATTTGATGTACTTGGTTCAGATACACCATTCTCCCACTTTGAAACAGCTTGTCTACTGACCCCAACAGACTCTGCCACAAACTCTTGTGTCATCTTACACTCTTCACGATGCTGCTTAAGTACTTCCCCAAGAGATTTCTTGATCATGATCTTTTCTTTTCGAACATTACCTGACTTGATATATCTTAACAATGCTTTGATCAAAAGAACACCAACCGTAATAAAGATTGCGATCACTGCCAACCCGATCAAAAGTACAACCCCAAGCACTAATACACCTAATGCACTATATTCCATGCTTTTTACCTCCGATTACGGCTTCATCATAGCAAGGACACACCGTTGCCTCTATCAACTATCACGATAATTATATAGTTGCACATGGTTGCGACAGTGAAAACAGCATTTTTTTTGCATCAAACAACAAAAGTACCACAGGCATTTCCTGGTTATCTGCTATCATTCTTCCCTACGCATCAAAGGTATCAACTTACCTCTTGGAAATTACCCCCACTAAAGATCAGAGCTTCTTTATCAGTTTTTCATTCTTATACCAACCTGCAATGATCATAACAATACCCAAAACCATAACTATGGTTCTGATTTTTGAAACTGGAGAAAACACACAAGCAATTAAGAGTCCTGTTCCACTCCCTGTAAAAAAATCCACAATAGATTTCTCACGTTTTACCAAACCCATTTTTCTTTCTTTATCCATAGTACGTACCATCTTCGAATCCTCCTTTAATAACGTATCGAGAGATATATCAAACTGATCACTTATACTCACGAGAATTTCTAGATCAGGATAGCTTTTTTCATTTTCCCAATTTGAGACTGTTTGTCGCGTAACATGAAACAATCTACCGAACTCCTCTTGTGTTAATTGTTTTTCTTTACGAATATTCAATATCTGATTTCCTATATTCATAAACAATTCCTCCTCTTCTTCAATTATCATTTTCAGTAAATTACTACCAACAGTAAAGCAAGCAATCTATTACATCATATATATTTGTGCAAAGATTCTTTGACAACATGTTTCTTTATGATTTTTATAATAACTTCCAGTCACACTTACGTTCTTTTGATGAGGTACAATCCTCAAATTATCTGCAACAAAAAAACAGCAATGCGCTTCATCTTCAAAGAAATGATCCACACCACTTTTACCATTGATTTTGTATCAATCCCTTTTGATCAAATTAATCAACATATTTTTCACCTGTTCCACGCCATAATATCAGGGCTATGTATCTGCTTATTTCATCCATACTACTCATTTATATCAACACTAATTTTTATTCAATTCATGTAATAATCACAACCAAAATTCATTATATGAATAAACACTTTTATTTATTACATCAACAAAATCATCATACGGAATAAGAATAAATCCGTATTTATTTTTAAATAAAATATCATCTACTTCTTGATCCGACCACCAAGATATTTCTACATTATCATCAACTCTTCTAAAAAATACATCTGCCAAAATTGCGCCTGAACTTACATGATGCCAGCGTGTTTTTATACCCAGTCATTTAAACAGAGGTAGTATTTTTCTAACTCTTCATCAGTATCAGAATCGAATAATCTCGCATTGTTATCTAACTCTGCCGCACACTCTCCTTCAACATCAAAAGGAAAAGGAGAATCATTTTTTAACATTATTGGTAAGTCTCTTAAATAAAGAACCAATTCATCTAAATTCCATCGTGTAGTTTTATATCTTTTCTCTTCTATATGTTTAAATAAACATATATTTTGTTCATCGACAATAAAATATATTTCACTTTCGTGGTTTTTATCGGATATTTTTTTATCGGCTAATCTACAATCGTGTGGTTGACAAATGGCTTATTTACGCTTAAATCTA
>CAUWCC010000010.1:0-35929 GCA_963556805.1 uncultured Bulleidia sp.
CTGTACACAGCCATGTACACTAAGCACAAAAGTCTAAAATTAGTTAATTAAGCCTAAATATAATGAACAAATTAGAACAAAAGTCATTGCACAAGTAAAGTAAGCGTGAAAAAAAGAGCCTTTGTGCTAGAATAACTAGCATGGAGGCGTTTTTCTATGTGGGAAAAGAATGACATTCAAAAAGTGCTGTTCACAAATGAGGAGATCGTAAAGAGATCAGAAGAACTTGGTGAACAGATCACGAATGAATACGGTAAAGAGGGAAAGAAACCTCTTGTGGTCGCATTGCTGAAGGGATCTGTTCCGTTTTTGGCAGAACTCATTAAGCATATTGATCTGGACATTATGATGGATTTCATGGATGTGTCCAGTTACGAAGGCAAAGAATCTACAGGTAATATCAGGATCTTGAAAGATCTAGATACAGATATCAAAAATGTAGATGTATTGCTTGTTGAGGATATTGTAGATACAGGTAGAACTTTGTCTACTGTTATTGAGATGCTGAAGAGCAGAGGCGCATCCAGCGTTAAGGTAGTCAGCTTATTGAATAAGCCTTGCAACCGCGTAAATGGTTGCAACCCTGAATTCTATGGTTTTGAAGTAGGCAATGAATTTGTTGTTGGATATGGTATGGACTATGATCAAAAGTATCGCTGCCTGCCATATATCGGTATTCTCAAAGAAGATTGCTATAAGAAATAAGGAGTGAGAAATGCAGCAAAAACAGAGTGGTTTTAAACGTTTTCTGCCGTATGCAATCCTCTTGATTGCATTTTTGTCTTTGCTCAGCATGAACATGGGCACACCTGCAAAGACTGTGGATTACAACGCTTTAAGAAGTGTTCTCAAAACAGAGAAGGTAGAAAATGCTACGGTTTCCATTGGCGAGAATATTACATCTGTACGTGGTATTTATAAGAATAACGGCAAGGATGTTGTATTTGAGTCTAAGATTCCGTCAACAGATACTTCAATCAAGGAAATTATGGAAGAAATGCCACATACGAAGCTGGCAGTAGTAGATGCGGATGCTTCTAATGCATTCTTGGATATCTTGATGTCCTTCCTGCCAGTGATCTTGATGTTTGGCATGACGATCTGGATGATCAATCGTATGTCTGGTGCCGGAGGCGGTAATAAGCAGGCATTCGATTTCTCTAAATCTAGAGCAAAACTGGAAGGGCAGATCCGTGTTCGTTTTGCGGATGTAGCAGGTTGTGATGAAGAAAAGCAGGAAATGCAGGAGATCATTGATTACTTGAAACATCCTAAGAAGTTTGAAAAGATGGGTGCCCGTATTCCAAAGGGTATCTTGTTATCAGGTCATCCTGGTACAGGTAAGACTTTACTCGCTAAGGCTTGTGCTGGTGAAGCAAATGTGCCTTTCTATTCCATCTCTGGTTCTGACTTTGTTGAAATGTTTGTTGGTGTTGGTGCCAGCCGTGTACGTGATATGTTCAAGAAGGCAAAAGAAACAGCACCGTGTATCATCTTCATTGATGAGATCGATGCGGTAGGTCGTCAAAGAGGTGCTGGGTTCGGCGGTGGTCATGATGAACGTGAGCAGACATTGAATCAGCTTCTTGTAGAGATGGATGGTATGGAAGATAACAGTGGTATCGTTGTGATCGCTGCTACTAACCGTCCAGATGTCTTGGACCCTGCATTGTTAAGAGCAGGACGTTTTGATCGTCAGATTACAGTTGCTTTGCCAGATCGTAAGGGCAGAAAGGCAATTTTGGAAGTACATGCTCGTAATAAGCACTTCGCTAAGAACATTGATATGGATGCATTGGCAAAGAGAACACCAGGTTTCTGTGGTGCAGATCTAGAGAATGTACTGAACGAAGCTGCTATCTTGGCTGTTCGTGAAGATCTTTCAGAGATTGGTATGAAGCAGATCGATGAAGCAATCGATCGTGTCATGATGGGTCCTGCTAAGGTCTCTCGTACATATGATGAGAAGACAAAGAAGCTGGTTGCTTATCACGAATCTGGTCATGCCATCATTGGTTTGTTCTTGGATGATGCCCAGGTCGTACAGAAAGTCACGATCATTCCTCGTGGTCAGGCAGGTGGTTATAACTTGATGACACCTAAGGAAGAGAGAATGATGGATACTAAGAATGATCTCTTGGCTACGATCACATCTTACATGGGTGGTCGTGTTGCAGAGGAGTTGTTCTTTGATGATGTGACAACAGGTGCTTCTAATGATATCGAAAGAGCTACTAACATTGCGAAGGATATGGTTACTCTCTATGGTATGAGTGATCTTGGTCCGATCAAGTACAATGCTGGTAATGAGAACGTATTCCTTGGTAGAGACTATAACAGTCCTAACAATGTTTCTGGTCAGGTAGCATTTGAGATCGATCAGGAAGTTAGAAAGATCATCAATGAGTGCCATGATACAGCAGTACATGTGATCAATGAACATCGTACAGAATTGGAAAGTATTGCATCTAACTTGATGGAGTATGAAACATTGACCGCTGAAGAAATTCAGAAGATCATCAAGGGTGAAAAGATCCACGAAGAGGATACATCTGCTCCCGAAGCAGATCACACATCAGATATTGCATCTGAATAGGCAGAGTAGTATATCTATGCGGATTAAGGTATAGTTTTTGGCTATACCTTTTTTAGTGGTGGTATACTGATAAATAAAAAGAAGTATTTTTACTTATATACTTCTTTTCTATGACCTATTGTTAGAGCTAATATTACAAATTGATTATCATCAATCAGACAAATCAACCTATAATCTCCAATTCTATATCTCCATTGTCCGCTCCGATTAGCAGTTAAAGCTTTTCCATGAATACGAGGATCATCACAATTCATAATATTTTTTGAAATCCAAGACTGAATCATCCTCTGAGTATATCTATCAAGCATTTTAAACTCTTTTTCAAAGCGAATAGATGTTTCAAGACGGTAACTCATAAATCTAATTCTTTCCACAGTTCTTCAATCGGTCTTGATTGATAACCACTATTCACATATTCCTCATATGCTTCACTTGCAATTGCAATATCATACTCATCTTCAATTCTCTCAAATAAAGCACGTTTAAAAGCTTCACCTAAAGACATAGAATGAAGTTTGGCATAACTTTCAGCTAAGGCTTTCTCTTCACTAGTTAATCTGATGGAAAAAGACATAATAAATTTCCTTTCTGTAGTACATAGTACTACTTATATTGTAATAATATATCTAACCATAAGAAAGTCAATAAAAATGTAAAATAACAGTATTGATAATATAACGCCCTATATAGCCTAAAATCTGGAGGTATTTGTATGCGTTGTGTGTTGTAATACTCAATATTTTCGCTATAGCTTTCATAAGCTGATTAGTTGTTTTAAACTTATGATTCATGACTATAGAACATTTCATTCTTCAGCTTCCCAAAGAAATTCTCCATAACACAATTAGCTCTAAGCAATTGCCTTTTTACCTTGATTTTAGACCGTCATAACCATTTAATCTATATTTTCTTACCCACTTACGGACCATCTTACCAAAATCCCCATTACTGCATTTTGCATAATTTGGCTTTATATTTTTGATGCCAGTTTTATAGCTCTCGACACACTATAATTTAAACTTCCATGTATATTTCATATAAAAAGTACCCCACTTCCTAGTTCTGTCTAGGATTTGGGGTACATATCAAGTACTCGTTTGGATTTTTTAGTTTGTTTTTACTATTCAGCGATATGATTCAGCAGATCTGTCAATTCATTGACTGTCTTTACTTCCAGATCTACCTGATCCTGCAGCATCTTCTTTTCGTTGCTGAGGCAATCTTCCAGTGTCTTGATCTCTTCATTGAAGTCAGCATTCTCATCTTTTGCCTGGAGTGAGTTGATGACATCATACAGGTCATTGTGTCCCTGTACACGTCCTGCACCCCACATCAGACGATCTGCCGGCTGATCAAGTACATAGTCTGTAAAGTAGTTGAATGTTTCTTTACTCCAATCATATGCATACCAGTTGTTATCTACAAGATAGAGGTATTCATCCAATGCCTTTGTAGGATCGTTGTTCTTGAGAGCTTCTAAAGCCCCTTCTAAAGCAGCGATATTGTTTGTGCTGTGTTCATGTGGGAACTGTGGAGCATCTTCCCATGTGAGCTTTACAAGATTATCCTGTGCCAGCTTGAATGCTTTAAGAACATTTGTACGGAGTGCTTTGTTATCATCTAGGATCTTTTGTGCCTTGTTTGTGTCGTTTGCTGTAAGGGCTTCGGCATAGGAATTGTTAACATCCTGTACTTTCTGCCAAGCTTCAGCAGAAGCCTTTTTAGCAGGCTCAATAGCTTTGTTCAAAGCATCCTTCTGTTCTTCTGTCAATGTATCGGAAGATACCTCCTGTAATGCTTCTAAACGTGTTGTGAAGTCCAACGGTGATGCAGCACAGTGGTCATAGGCAAGCATTAACATCCCATACATATTCAAATGGAAGAGAAGTGCTTCTTCGGAATATGTATCTTTTGTGTCCATTTGGGAGTGATATGTTGTTTCAGAGAAGTCTCCGCGAAGTGCTGTAACAGTAGCTGGGATACCAGCGATAGATAGAGAGAAGTCATCAGACCATGTCTGTGTAGGTACAATGATTTCAATACCTTCTTCAAATATGCCATCTACAGCAGGAACTGTTTTATTGAATGTTTCAAGGAATGACTTGAGTTCGTAGGAAGCACGGATCTGATCTGCATCACCTTTATTCAAAGCTGGAAGTTCAAAGTTGATATCAGCAATCGTTTTGCCTGCCCATTCTGGATGAACACGGAAGATCTGGTTATAAGCACCTGTAGACCAGTCATAACGTGTGTTGGCAATACCCCATTCTTCTGCTGCCATGCAGGAGAACACCAATGTCTTTTCCGGCTGATAGCCGCTTTCTACTAATGCTTTTGCAATACCAAGCATCAAAGCAATTGCTGCATTATCATCTTGGAAACCAGAAAAGTAGGAGTCATAGTGTGCACTCATGAGGATCATATCGTCTGTTCTGCCTGGGATTTTACCGACAACGTTATATGATTTTGTGTCGCGTTCTACTGTACTTTTTGCATCAAGTGTAACAGTCAGCTCGTTAGTTCCTTTTTCTTCCATGATACCACGGATCTCATCGGCATCATTCTTACTGATGGAGAAAGCTGGGGCATCTTCAGGACCACAGACGTCTTGGGCATTGAGGGCGTCGTCGTTGATCGTTGCATAACCACCGTTTTGTGCGGCAAGGACAGCCGCTGCTCCTGCAAGATGTGCTTCATAAGCAGGGTAGTTGATCCACCAATCATCACTCTGGTTGATATCGATAAGTACAAGTTTGCCTTCTACATCAAGATCTTTTAAATCATCTTCTGTACCACGACCAGCATCAATGATCGTAAATTCTTCAGGACCATCTGTATTGAAGGTTGTCTGGTAACCACCCATCTGAATGACATCTTCCCCTAGTTCAGGTACTGTCAGTTCCGCTTTTTCAAAAGTCCATCCATCCAATGTGAACTCATCTTTTGAGATATCTTGAAGACCGATCGTTTCCATTTCTTTCTTCAACATCTCACCTGTGAGGAACTCTGCTTCACTACCAGCTGTGCGATAGCCAAGAACGGCATTAGAACGGATATCTTCCATCTTTACAGCAAGGTTGTAGGCATAGTCTACATCTACCTTCTCTAGGAATTGATCCTGTGCTTTTGTTAATGCAGCGGCAGTGCTGTTCTGGTTTGTGGCTGGTGCAGCACATCCTGTAAGGATGACACCAACTAACAAGAAGTTAAGTGACTGTTTTTTCATTTGTTTTCCCTCCCTGAGCATCAAAAAAAGACAGATGCATACACATCTGTCTTATACTTGTTTACCTAGAGCATGATCATTTTCTGCCCGTATACCGAAACATTTTATAAGTAATGCGCATGCATGCGGCTGTAATAGCCAACTCACAAAATCGATGATGTATCTCATCGCCGTATCCTTCAAATACGGTTCTTGTCTCTTCGACAAGTCTTCGGCATTTGACCCGGCCGTCCGTGTAGCCTTTGAACCAAATTGGTTGGTCAAGCGGCACAGAAAACTGTGACGTTTTCGATTTTACGGAATGATGACAGAGGTTGTCAAGAAAAACGTTACTTTTTTGGTTTCAAATCTGGGTATGGTTCATAATAAATTGTACGGGCTGTTACACTTGGATGTCGTAGGTTGTATTCTTCATTGAGAAAAGTCAGGTAATTTCCTGGGGCAACGATACCGTTCAATGTCACAAGGGAAAGGTCTTTGTTGCGGATGAGTTCATCCGCAAGCAGTACACAGTTCGTACTTGCAACGAAGTATGTACGGAACTTTCCTTCTTTGAACTTATAGAATTCACATTGGGAACCTTTCCACATTCTAGAAGCATAGTCGTTGATCTTATCTTGATGAGCAGGATCTTTTTGGGCATCGCATTGCCATGGAATCGTACGTGACATCATGTTATTGATCTTTTGTTCTAGTTTTATACGTTGTTCATGGGTGAGGTGGATGCCGTAACCGATGATCGTTTTTTGATCGATCTCAGCATTGGTCTTTAAGAAACGATCTCGATCACTCTTGATCAAGACCCCATCTCCTAGTGTACCTAAGAGACCGCGATGATGCGGATCATGGCATCCGTAGGAATAGATCGTATCTTTGTAGGCAATATCCATATGTCCAAATACTTCAAAACCAGTATCTTTTAAATAGAAGTAGACCCATAAGTCTGGGATGTCTTCATGTTTACGGGTATCCACGGCAATGCTCTTTTTAAGAGCTCGTACGGAGATACAAGCACGTAATGGGTAGAAAGCAGATAGGAGAAGGGGAAGGGAGAGAGCTTTGTTTGTATGTTTTGCGATGAAACTATCAGGGTGGGTATAGCGGATATGGGCATAGAGGGCTTTCATACCGTATACAACAAAGAAGATGCCAGCCGCAATATTTAAGAATTCTGCTTTGATATGCCAAGACTTGCCGAAGATCAAGAAGATACCGATGATCGTGGAAACAACAGCAGATAAGATCTGTCCATAAGCACCTGGTTGTACGTCTCTTTGCATGACATAGGCGTTCACGCAAGATAAGAATGCAAAGCCAAGCATCCACAAGCCTGCAAATAACAGCATATATTTAGGCAAAAAGGCAGGCCATAGTAGTAATATTCCACCAGATAGAAGGTTAAAGATACTAAGACGTGTATCCATAGGATCTTTGTGTTTATAACCGGAATGGATGGCATACCATGTCGTTAAAGGATCAAGGAAACAGAATAGTAAGATGGCAATGTATAGTACGATCCAAGGAATCTGGAATCCGAAGAAGAAGAGGATACCGATCACAATCAAGAACAGGCTCATACCAAGACCTGTGATATCATTTAGAATATTTCTCATGATTTCTGTTATAGCATGAATTTGCAAAATGGTGTTAGATAGGATATGCGTAATACTAGAAATGTATAGTATAGTCCCACAAAAATGCGGTATTTCTTCAGCACTTATTCACATTTGATACACCAATCTTACATTGAGTATCTGTATAGTAATAACTGTCAGATAGAGATATCTGAACATCATATTAAATCCTTCCCTAGAACAAAAATTTTTCCCCCGCGAAAGGAGCTCTCCCCCAAATAAGCTCCTTTCATTTTTTGTTTATACAAGTTCCCATGTTTGTGCGTCATTGATTCATTGATTATTCACACAACATGCATATTCGTTACACGATAGAAAACTATTATAACCATGTCAGATGAGGATACACACCTGACGAAATCTTCCCCCTCAAAAAGATTTCTATGAAGAATGACTGGTTTAAATCTCCCCCCCCTTGACCGGTCATTCACCTCAGGGTGATACCTGAGGTTTTTTTGTCCCATAAAATTACGTGAATTCTTCACGATGTATTCACATAAATCACATCATAGACCCAAAGTTATTTTGTATATTATGTGTGTCAGATAAATATCTGATCATCATAAACATTCTTCCTTTAAATAAACGAAAAAAGTAATCATGTGGAAGAGGACCGTCCCCCGCGGTCCTTTTCCTTTTCGTTTTTAATATAAAATGCCCTTCTTGTATGGAGGGCATTTGTCATTACAAGTTTTTACAATCTTGTTTTCTAATCTTTTTGCCGTTGAGGATGATATAACCTTCTTCGGGTTCTTCCTGCACGATATATCTAGGTGTATCAGCTGGGAGAGCATCGTGTTTGTGGTTATACTTTGCCTCACATGTCAGATCATCGGCATGTTTTGTTTTTTTTACAGTTTTTGGTGAAGCTTCATCTGCTGTACCTTTATGCGTAGAAGTATATACAGCAAGGACCATAACTATAGCAAGTATGACAATCAATAATGACATTACTGCTTATCTTCCTTTACAGCACCGATTACACCTTCTGCTAGACCTGCTAAGGATGCAATCTCAGAAGGGATGATGATCTTTGTTGCCTTGCCATCTGCTGCCTTAGCAAAGGCTTCTAAAGACTTGAGCTTGATCACACCATCATTAGGATCAGCATTTCTCAACATTGTTACACCAGCAGCTTGTGCTTCCTGAATCTTACGGATCGCTTCTGCTTGACCTTCGGCATTGAGGATCTCTTTCTCTTTCTGACCCTGTGCCTTTAAGATCATAGCCTGTTTCTCTGCTTCTGCATTTAATACAGAAGATTCCTTTGTACCTTCCGCCTGCAGGATCATGGCCTGCTTTTCACCTTCTGCTGTTAAGATAGCAGCTCTCTTTTCACGTTCTGCTTTCATCTGCTTCTCCATGGCTTCACGGATCGCAGCCGGTGGCTGAATGTTTTTAAGTTCAACACGTGTTACTTTGATACCCCAAGGGTCTGTAGCAGCATCGATCGTTGCCAGCATCTTACCATTGATAGCTTCACGGGAAGTCAATGTAGCATCCAATTCCATATCACCAATGATATTACGCAATGTCGTAGCAGTTAAGTTCTCCATAGCCATGATCGGATTCTCTACACCATAAGCATAGAGTCTAGGATCCAGTACCTTGAAATAGATAACAGAGTCGATCATCATGGTGACATTATCCTTTGTAATAACAGGCTGCGGTGCAAAGTCAGCTACCTGTTCTTTCAACAAGACCTTGCGTGCAATACGATCCATGAAAGGGACCTTGATATGTACACCAGCTTGCCAAACATCCTGGAATTTACCGAGTCTTTCCACAACATAAGCACTTGCCTGCGGTACGATGACGACAGATCCTGCTAAAATGATCAGCAAGATAATAAAAATAATGACGAATAACATAATTCCGTCCTCCTAAATTTGTTTGTTGTATTATAGCATGAGCGTTTATAACTTTGTGTTGATTTTGTATTTAAAAAACATAAGAAAAGAGGGCATGCATGCTCTCTTGATTTTCGTTACTGCTTATCTTCTTTTACAGCATCAACCACACCTTCTGCTAGACATGCTAAGGATGCGATCTTGGAAGGGATGATGATCTTTGTTGCCTTGCCATCAAAGGCTTCTAAATACTTGAGCTTGATCACACCATCATTAAGATCAGCATTTCTCAACATTGTTACACCAGCTTGCCAAACATCCTGGAATTTACCGAGTCTTTCCACAACAAAAGTCCTTTTCTGTTTATCACTCCGTAACATCACCTTGTTTTAGTTAAAAAAGGGTTATTGTAAAGTTTGTGATAAAGCGTAACTTGACGGCTCGTGTTAAAATAGAATGCATTGAGAGGAGCAGTATAATCCTATGAATGAAGAAATCATGCAGAAGATCGCAGAAGATCTTCACATTAGTGCCGAACAGGTAAAGAATACTTTGAATCTGTTGAATGAAGGCAATACCGTGCCTATGATCGCACGTTATCGTAAAGATGTTACAAAGGGGTTGGATGAAGAACAGATCCTGTATATTGAGAAACAGTTTGATTATCAGAATAAGTTGAAGGACAGAAAGGAAGATGTTCTTCGTTTGATTGAACAGCAGGGTAAGTTGACAGATGAGATCAAAGCTTCTGTATTGGCAGCAGATAAGTTGTCTATCGTAGATGACATCTACCGTCCGTATGCACAGAAGAAGAAGACAAGAGCCGCTGCTGCTATTAAGAATGGTTTACAGCCATTGGCAGATTGGATGTTGTCTTTACCTATGGAAGGTGATCTTCTTTCAGAAGCAGAGAAGTATGTCACAGAAGATGTTAAGAATGCAGAAGCTGCTGTACAGGGAGCTAAGGACATCATTGCTGAAATGGTATCTGATAAGCCGCAGCAGAGATGGACTTTTAAGGATAACATTCTGACAACAGGTGTCTTGCAAACAAAGATCAAGAAGGATGCTGTGGATGAGAATAAGGTCTATGAGATGTACTATGATCGTACAGAGAAGATCTCTACGATCGCTGATCATCGTATCATGGCTATTGACCGTGCTGAGAAGGAGAAAGTAATTTCTGTCAGCTTTGTATTTGATGAAGAACATTTGATCGATGAAGCAGCTGGAGCTTTGTTGAAGGGACAGAAGACGATCGTAGAAGAGGAATTGAGAGCTGCCGCAAAGGATGGCTGCACAAGATTGCTGTTCCCTTCTATTGAAAGAGAAATCCGTTCTGAACTTTCCGATCGTGCTCATGAGAAGTCAATTGAAGTATTCTCTTTGAACTTGGAAAAGCTGTTATTGCAGGCACCGCTTAAGGGTAGAGTTGTTCTTGGTTTCGACCCTGGTTATGTCAACGGATGCAAGCTTGCTGTTATTGATGAGACAGGTAAGATGCTGACAGTATGCAAGATCGTTCCATTTGGTAATAAGAAGCCAGATATGGCAGGTGCTAAGAAGAAGGTCTTGGATTTGGTACGTCAATATAATGTTAAGATCGTTGCGATTGGTAATGGTACAGCAAGCCGTGAGAGTGAGAAGTTCATTGCTGACTTGATTCGTGAAAATAACTTGGATCTGGAATATGCAATCGTATCTGAAGCAGGTGCTTCTGTATGGTCTGCACAGGAAGCTGCACGTAAGGAATTCCCAGATATGCCGGTTGAAGAAAGATCTGCTGTTTCCATTGGTAGAAGATTACTGGATCCTTTGGCAGAACTTATCAAGATCGATCCTAAGTCTATCGGTGTTGGTCAGTACCAGCATGACTTGCCGCAGAAGGCTTTATCATCCCGTTTGGATGAAGTTGTTATGAAGTGTGTTAACCGTACAGGTGCGGATGTAAATACAGCAAGTGAAGAACTGTTGACACATATCTCTGGTTTGAATGCTGCAATTGCCAAGGAGATCGTAGCATACCGTAATGCTAACGGCAGATTCACAAACCGTTCTCAGTTCATGAAGGTCAAGAAGCTTGGTCCAAAGGCTTTCACACAGTGCGCAGGTTTCTTGCGTATCGTTGGTGGTGATGAACCATTGGATGAAACAAGTATCCATCCAGAGTCTTACGATGCTGCACGTGCATTGATGCAGGCATGCGGTATTACAGAACTTGGTCAGGAAGATGCTGTATTCCCGAAGGAAAAGACAGAAGGTCTCGGTATTGGTGATTACACATTGCATGATATTGAAGATGCGATCCGTCAGCCATTGCGTGATTACCGTGATCAGTTCGAAGGTGCTTTGTTGAGAAATGATATCTTGGATATCAAGGATCTTTCTATTGGTGATAAACTCTCCGGTACGGTTAGAAATGTAGTAGACTTTGGTGCTTTTGTAGATGTAGGTCTGCATGAAGATGGTCTTGTACTTCCTTCCCGTATGTCCAAGGATAGAGTTACAGACCCATCTGCTGTCGTATCTGTTGGTGATATCATTGATGTATGGGTAGCTGAGATCGATGCAGAACGCAATCGTGTTGCTTTATCTATGATCCCTTTGGATGTTTTGAAAGATAAAGAAACAAAGATGAAGGATAAGCACAACCACAATCATAAGAAGGAAAAGACACCACGTAAGAAGTTGAGTGATTTGCATGTTGGCGAGAAGTATACTGGTGTAGTAGAAAGCTTGACAGAATATGGTGCTTTCGTAAATATTGGTGCTAAGAAGGCTGGTCTTCTCCATGTATCTAGAATGTCTATGGATAAAGTAAACGACCCGGCAGAGTTCGTAAAACAAGGTGATAAGATCGAAGTCTATGTATCAGATGTTGATGTAGAAAACAGCAGATTGTCTGTTTCCTTACTCACACCAGAACAGCTTCAGGAAAAAGAAGCACATAGACCAAATCGTTCTCGTCGTTCGCATCATGCCGAGAACAATAAACCGGTATCTATGAATGATGCCCTTGCACATTTGATGGAGAGATTCGGTAAATAGCAGAAAGCTGGAAAGTATAGTTATGTTAAAACATGAGTTCGTAACAAGTGAGCATCGTGATCTAGCATCCGTAAGAGCGTTGTATGAATCTTCGTTCCCAAAAGATGAAAAGATGGACTTCGATCGATTGATCGAAATGGAAGATGCTTCACATCACATGATGGCATGGTATGACGAAGATCGTTTGGTCGGTATGACATTTGTATTCTTATATGAAGCAGTAGCGTATCTTGCTTATTTCTGCATCATAGAATCTGGCAGAGGTAGAGGTTACGGTACAGTGGTCTTGGATCAAATGAAATCAATGTATCCGCGTGTTGTAGTAGATATTGAGAAAGTAGAAGAACCGAATGCAATAGTAAAGAAAAGAAGGAAAGACTTCTATTTGTATCATGATTTCCATGAAACTGGTATTTTCTACTACATCTATCATGTAGACTATGAATTATTATGTGTCGGCAGTTCTGTTACAGAAGAGGAATGGGATAGCTTGATCCATGCATTCTGGGGCGGATTTGCAGATACGGCAAAGATCTATACAAAGTAACAAGAGATGGGAGACCATCTCTTTTTTATTGGCTTAATTGAGCAATATTGGACTTCGTTGTTTGTTGTAAAAAGTTGTGAATATCAAATTCACCTGTAAATGTATCATATTGGTGTGAGGTGATTGATATGAGCCCAAATTAACTCATTTTCTACGCTTACTAATTTGTAAAACAAACATCTTTTGAGAGAGACTCTTGCATTTGACGAAACTCATATCCAAGACATGCATATGGAAAAACGTAACAATCAGGACCACTCTTAGTCAATTAAGCCTTTTCATTTATATATGTTATCTAGAGTGTCGTAAAACCCCTTGCTTTAGCTATGGGGAGTGTCAAACGAGAACCTATAACGATGTTTTGCGGCAGATACATTCAAAGTATTTGTTTCACTGTGGGGTTGTTGTTTTCTATATCACACTGCTTATAACTGTAGCAACACTTTCTCTTGCATGGATCATCGTGGGAGCATTATTACTTATTGATAAGTGCCTTGGCGGGACTATACTACTAGCCGTATTACAATGTTGCAAAAGCAGCAGAAGCATAATAAAAAGAGGCAGACACATTCCGCCTCCTTTTTACGTACTTACTTCAACTTTTCAATCAAGTAAGGAATTGCTTCTTCGAAGTTTACGCCATATGTATTATGGTTTTCTTCCAACAGCGTAACACGAATACATTCCTTAACATAATCACAAGCAATTTCAGCAGCCTTTTCGAAGCTTTTGCCACGTACCAAAGCACCGCACAATGTACTTGCCCAAATATCACCTGTACCATGGAAGTGTTCTGGTTCTTCATCATTGCAATAATAGAAGTATTCACCAGTAGACTTTGTATATGCATAAGCACCAAGCTTACCTTCTTCCAAAGATACACCTGTCAAGATTGCACTATCACAACCAAGATCAGTCAGCTTAACGAGCATGTCCTTGATGTAAGCTTCATCATATTCTGTAACATACGGAACATCCAACAAGAAAGATGCTTCTGTTAAGTTAGGACAGATGATATCTGCTTCCTTACAAAGCTTAGCCATAGCAGATGCAAACTCTAGTGTAAAACCAGGGTACAGCTTACCATTATCAGCCATGCAAGGATCAACGATCTTCAACTTGCCACTGCCAAAATCCTGGAAGAGCTTTTTAGCCAGTTCAAGCTGTTCAAAGGAACCAAGGTAACCTGTGTATACAGCATCAAAGTCGATATTTTCCTTCTTCCATGCATCCATAATCTTCTGTACTTCACCAGTCAGATCGTGGAATGTAAAGGAAGAGAACATAGTATGTGTAGATAATACGGCTGTGGGCATAACGGCAGCTTCTACACCCATAGCTGAGATGACAGGAAGTGCGACTGTTAGAGAACACTTACCTACGCAGGAGATGTCCTGCATTGTGACGATACGTTTCATAAAATATCTCGCTTTCTTTCCTGAACATTATACCAATTTTATCAAAATTGACTACAATACAAATAAATCAGGCCAGGTATTACAACATATCTTTACAAGCATTTCACATAGATTTAATAGACGGCTGGTAAACTTAGGTATATAGGGAGCAAATATGGTAAAAGATCTATATAAAGAAGGTTGTACACAGAACAGAGAGATTTCTTGGTTACGTTTTGATGATCGTGTTTTAAATGAAGCAAAAGATCCGGATGTTCCGTTGTTAGAAAGAATTAAGTTCGTGTCCATTTATGGATCAAATTTGGAAGAGTTCTTCATGGTTCGTGCAGGTAGTTTATATGACATGGAGAAAGTTAAGTTTAATGCAATCGATAATAAGTCAGGGTTAACAGCAGAAGGACAGCTGCAGGCAATTTATCCGATGGCAAAAAGAGGGTGTAGAAAGAGAGATAAGATCTTTCACGAACTGCGTGAAGAAATGGCAGAACATGATATCTATGATATTGAGAATGTAGAAGATTGTAAAAAGAAAGAAATCAAGTATCTTAAAAAGTATTTTAGAACAAGAATAGAACCCTTGCTTACACCCCAGATCGTAGATACCCATCATCCATTTCCAAATCTACAGACAGGTGTTACGTATGTTGCATGTGCTTTAAAGATGAAAAAACATGGTGTATTTGGATTTGTAAATGTACCAACTGCTTTGAATGACATCGTTGTACTGCCGGATGAGGATCATCTTCGTTTTGTGCATTTGGAAGATGTTGTCAGTTACTTTGTGGATACATTGTTTCCAGATGCAGATATGGAAGAAAGGGTAAAGATGAAGATCAACCGCAGTGCCTATGTAGATGCGGATGATGATGCTTTTGATGATATTCAGGATTATCGTCAAAAAATGATGAAAGTACTGCGTGAGAGAAGGAAGATGAATGCAACAAGATTGGTATTCAGTCATAAGCCTTCTAGTCGTATTGTTAAGTATCTGATGCGGCATTTGAATGTAACTCAGCAAATGTTATTTGTAAGCGATGCCCCGTTCTCTATGCAGTATGCATTCTCTTTGAACAAGCTTGTAAATGAGGAACAAAGAAAGAAGTTCTTCTATCCGGAATATGAACCAAAGCTGACACCAGTCTTGCACTATAAACAAAAGTTATTTGCTCAGATCCAGAAGAAAGATGTTTTGTTGTCATATCCATATGACTCTATGACCCCATTCATCAATCTTGTGAAAGAAGCTGCCAATGACCCTCATGTTGTATCCATCAAGATCACGATCTATCGTTTAGCAAGTCATGCAAGATTAGTAGAATATCTCTGCCAAGCAGCAGAAAATGGAAAACAAGTAGATGTTCTCATTGAATTGAAAGCAAGGTTTGATGAACAGAATAATATTGATTATTCCGAGAAACTGGAAGATGCTGGTTGTAATGTGTTCTATGGCTTTGAACATTACAAAGTACATTCCAAGATCTGTTTGATCACAAAACATGATAAGGGTACGACAAGTCATGCTGCTGTACTTGCTACAGGAAACTTCAATGAGAATACAGCAAAGATGTATACAGACCTTGCTGTTTTGACAGCTGACCCAGCTATTATTGAAGACTGCATTAACTTCTTCCGTAATATGACGATCGGTAAGTTAGATGGTACATACAATGCTTTATTAGTGGCACCAGTATCCTTAAAGAGTACGATCTTATCTTTGATCGAAAGAGAAGCTTCAAAGGGAAAAGACGGTAATATCTTTATCAAAATCAACGGTCTTACAGATGAAGATATTATGGCTGCTATGGTGCGTGCATCGGAAGCTGGTGCTACAATAAATATGGTGATCAGAGGTATTTCTTGCTTACTGCCGCAGGTAAAGGGTAAGACAGAGAATATCCACATTCGTTCTATTGTAGGGAGATACCTGGAACATTCTAGAATCTATATTTTTGGATCTGGTGAGGATGAAAAAGTATATATCTCTTCTGCAGATTTAATGACTAGAAATACTGAGAGAAGAGTAGAGATCGCTTGTCCTATCTTGGATGATGATATCAAGAAACAGATCCATGCGTATGTGACGTTATGTATGACAGATAATGTGAAGGCAAGAAATCTAGGTGCGAATGGACGGTACTACAAAGTAAAGAATGGGGAAGATAAGCTCTCATGCCAAGATGAGATGATGAAGAATGCCACCGGCAGTCCTGATCCTGGTCATAGTAGAAAAGGTACGCGAACAGCGGTCGTTTTTGATACTGAGATGAAATTAAAGAATAACCATTCTGCAGATAAGAAAGAAGAGTAATTATGATACATATTGCAATCAACGTGATGAACGGTGAATGCACTGAGAAAGACTTCAAGGAAGGCATCACTCCTGCAGAGATAGCAGGAATGGTGCCTCTTTCTTTCCCTGTATTAGCATGCCGTGTAAACAATCAAAATAAACGCTTAGATGAACCATTAGTAGAAGACTGTACATTAGATCTATTAGATTTACGAGATAACTATGCCAATATGGCATACCAATCTACTTTGTCATTTCTCTATATAGCTGCTGTACATGAAGTATTAGGAAAAGAAGCACATGTCGTTATTGCAAATTCTTTATCCAAAGGACTTTATACCATCGTTAAGAAAGGGTATGACGAGAAAGATGTAGAAGCGATATCTAACAAGATGCACCAGTGGGTGAAAGAAGATATTCCTTTTGAGAAACTGACAGATCAGGAGGAGTTTGAGAAGTTTTTCCACAATGGTAGAAATAAAGAAAGAATGCGTTTGCTATCCAGTTCATTTGGTGAACAAGAAGCACAGCTGTATTGTTTCCAAGGACAGATCGAGATGTTTTATCTAGAACTTTTACCAAGTGCTGGATATTTAACAATGTTTGAATTACGGAAGTATAGGAATGGTATTTTACTGCGGTATCCACAACAAAGTGATCCATTGACGATACCTCCCTATCAAGAACAAAAATTACTGTATGATGCATTTAAAGAAGAAACACAATGGGAACATCTTCTGCATATAGACTATGCTGCAGATCTGAATGAAAGTATGTGTACAAGAGCAAAACAAGTCATTATGGTATGTGAAGCATTGCATGAGAAGAAGATAGCAGAGATTGCAAATGATATTGTTGAAAAGAAGAAACGTATCATTCTTATCGCTGGTCCTTCTTCCAGCGGAAAGACTTCATTTGCAGAAAGATTGTGTATTCAGCTTCAAGTTTTGGGATCTGTACCATTGTATTTAGGAACAGATGATTACTTCATCGATCGTAAGGATATGGTCAAGGAGAAGGATGGTACATATGACTTTGAAGCATTGTCTGCTGTTGATCTTGGTTTGTTTGAAAAGCAGATGAATGCGTTGTTAAAAGGGGAGACTGTAGATCTTCCTAAGTTTAACTTTATTACAGGTGAGAAGGAGTATGGTTCTAGGATCACCTCAATCTCGTCTCATACACCGATCGTTATTGAGGGTATCCATGCTTTGGATCCGCTCATGACAACAGGTATACCAGATGAAGAGAAGTATCGGATATATATCAGTCCTCTTACTTCTTTAAATATAGATTCTCATCATCGTGTACCTACAACAGATGCACGTATGTTAAGAAGGATCGTAAGAGACTACCGCACACGTGGTCGTTCTGCTTCTCAATCCATCATGGATTGGCCTTCGGTAAGAAAAGGGGAAGAGAAGTGGATCTTTCCGTATAACGATACAGCAGATGTATTTTTCAATTCTTCTCTTATTTATGAATTATGTGTATTACGGAAGTATGCAGAACCACTTCTCAAAGATATTAAGCAGAATGATCCAGCATATCCAGAAGCACAACGTATGCTTGAATTTATGCGTTTCTTTGTGATGAGTGATCAAGATATGTATATTGCAAATAACTCTATTCTAAGAGAGTTCATAGGCGGCAGTGTCTTGGTGGATTGAGGTGTTTAGATGAAAAAGCTATGTCATATTTTGATGGTATTGCCATTGATCATTAGTACCATTGCTTTATACTTCTTACCATCTTCTATTCCTGCACATTATGATATATCAAATCAGGTGGATAGATGGGGCAGTAAGTATGAATTGTTGATATTACCGATCTTAGCTGTTGTGACAGGTATGATCTTGTTGGCAATGGTACATGCTGGAAAAAAGGAAGATGAAAAGAATAATTTGACAGCTACTATGGTGATCTTAGGAAGCTTTAATGTCGTGACATGCATTATGATATATACAAGTGCTGTTAGAGCAGAAAGTTTATCCATAGCAGGGATACACCTAGAACAAGTTATCTTCAGCATATTAGGTATGTTTATGCTTGTCATAGGAGATCTCTTACCTAGAACAAAGAGAAATCAATGGCTGGGACTTCGTACAAAGACAACACTGTCTAGTGATGAACGATGGACAAAAGCACAGCAGTTTGCTGGGATCACTACTGTTGTATGCGGTATAGGAATGATCGTTGCAGGTCTATGTCTTACAAACATAAAGCTATATATAACTGTAACCAGCCTGCTGGTCATCACTTGTATCGTAGATGTATGTTATGTGCAGCATCTTAAGAGTACTTCTTGTGAATAAGCAAGAAGTGCTTTTTTTAGATATATTTTGTGGTTACGATGATAAGATGTAATAGATTGATTTTATGTATAAGATGAGAGTATGAGAGCATATTCGGAAGTATACTTGAGTGAATTTGTGGAAAATTAAGGTAAGTTGTTTGATCTTATTTCAGGAGAGTATCCAGATAAAGATACTGAAAACTTTATAGAAAGTGATATTGTCATGACATTAGAAAATAAACTTGGAATTACTGATCTGCTGTGGAACGAAGACCAATTAAGGATATTGAGATCAAATATATTAAAACAAGTACTTACTGATAAAATAGACGATCTCGAAATATATATGAAAGGTATTGATCACAGCTATTATTACGAAGGGTTCTATACGTTTAGAACAGCAGATTTATAATTGCTGAACTTTCTACTAACAATAGGTTTCCTTCAATCTTTTTTCTTTGTTGTGATCTTCTTATAAACAGCATAGATATTATACCCTAGTGCTGCTCCTAAAGTATTGGTGATAAGATCCGTGATGTCACATACTCTATAGAGTGTTATCCACGGCTGGGCAGTTTCTATAAACAAAGAGATAACAGCACAGTAGGTTACAGTTTTTATAAAATTCTTCTTTGTAAAGTATGGAAGGAATATACCCAATGGTACAAAGAGAAGAATGTTTAAAATGATTTGACGAGCATAGTCGCCAAATTGGAATAAACAGTCACGGAAGGGGATAAGATTGATAGAAGGGGCATCATAAGTAGGAATGATCGGTACTAAAGTCAGTGCAAAGACGATGCATAAGTAGATATAAAACAAAGTACCAATCGTTCTCTCTCTTCTAGACTTTAATTGCAATTTAGGTAAGATAAAGAAGAAATATAAACATACAAGGATCAAAAGATCGATCAAAGAAATCAGTTTTGTCATATTACAATCATATCAAATATGTGTGAAGGAAAGATGAAAATCATATTAAGAACAGATTCTTGGTTTGTTTTCTCTCCATATAACAAAAAAAAGAGGCATGTACCTCTTCTTGGATGTGTTGTGCTTTTTCTATGTCGATCACATCATTATCTATCATCTTCTCTAACACTTGTTGCATCCTTTGGTATGCAAGATCAGGTGCTGTTGTCGGTGAATAAGCAGAAGGTGCTTGTGGAAGCCCTGCTAACATCACGGCTTCTGCCTCTGTTAACTGATCGACTGTCTTTCCAAAATACCCTTGAGAAGCTTGGGCTATGCCGTAATAGCCGTCTCCAAAGTATATCGTATTCACATACAATGCAAAGATCTCATCTTTGTTGTATGACTTCTCAAAAGCTAGTGCTGCAAATACCTCTGCCGTCTTACGATCCAGTTTTTTGTTTTGATCAAAGTACTGATTCTTCATCAATTGCTGGGTGATCGTAGAACCTCCTTCTTTCAATGACATTGTCTGTATATCCACAAGAAGGGCTCTGCCTATGGCAATAGGATCAATGCCGGGATGACTGCCAAATCTTCTATCTTCTACCGATATCACGGCATCTATATAGATAGAAGGTAAAGCATCATACGGTACAAAGTCAGGTCTATTCTCTATCTCTTGTACCATGACTGAGAAAGGTCTCTTCTCTACTGCTTCTTTATACCTTGTATATCCCTTCAAGGTAAACCAACCAGCTGGGACTAAGATCAACACAAGACATATAAGTAATAACTTCCGGATTAGTTTTCCTAGTAATTTCATATTTGTTCTCCTTTTTACTATTGTGTATGAGAAAGGACATCGCTGCAATGCGATGCCCTTACTGTTAAGCAAATCTTAGGAATTAGTCTTTCATAGATACAACGATCTTATAGTAAGAGTGTGATGTAATCTTGTAGGTAATGACATAGAACAAAGCAAATGCTAAGAAAGAACAAAGTGTTGTCTTAAAGAGCAGAACGGTATTGGAAATGTTGAAGATGTAAGCAAGTTTTGTTAAGAATGGGAATACAAAGCAAAGGTGGAGTCCTGCTAATAACAGGGGCAGGAAGAATACCGTTAAGATCTGGGAATTGATAGACTTCTTGATCTCTTTCTTTGTCATACCTACTTTCTGCATGATCGCAAAACGGGCTTGGTCTTCATAACCTTCTGTGATCTGCTTATAATACATGATCAATACATCACCAAAGATGAAAGCAATACCCAAGATGATGCTCAGGAAGAATACGCCTCCGTATAAGTTATAGTAATCAGACTTAATGTCATCCGCATTTGATACAGAATACATATAACCAGTTTCAGCAGAAATGCTGTTGGAAGCTCTTTGGTTCAATATTTCTATGATCCTGCTGGCAGCCTCTTTGATCTCTTCACGAGAGTTATCCAGATCGATTCCGTAGTTAGTCATATATGTATATGTGGATTCATCCGATGGCTGTAAAGCATTGCAATACTTTGCGAAATCTGGCACTACGATATACAACGTAGGGAGTATCGTGTTTGCAGCATCACCTTGATACAAAAATTCATCTATTTGATTCTTGATATGCTTTGTTTCTGTACCAGCAATAGAAATCATATCTAGATCATAATTACCTTTTGCACAGTAAACAGCAGCTTCATCATCTTGCAATGTGATATCTTTCTCTGACATGTTGTTATAGTCATCTAATGGAACGATCACAATTTCATAGAGGTCTGTACTGTTGTAATAACGAAGCGGTACAAATGTATCATCCTGCAATTGAGCAGCGAGAGTAACAGAGTGATACGAGATCCCTGATTCAGTATCATCGATATGATAATCACTTAAGATCTTATCGATCTCTGGTCTTATCGCTCCATCTTCTTCCTGCAAAGAAGCATAATCATTCGTACCCCATACCATGTTCAGATCTCTTGGAACAATCTGTTCCAATACATCGTTCAAACCTGCATAGACACAAGTAGAGAAGGAAGTCATAACTAAGATCATCGTACTTAAGATACAAATAGAAGCTAACCCGGCTCCATTTCTCTTCATACGGAATGCCATGGAAGACACAGATACAAAGTGACTTGGCTGGTAGTAGTACTTCTTGTTCTTTTGCAATAACTTGCATAAAGCTACAGACCCTGCTGTAAAGATCATATACGTAGCCACAATGACCATCGTTACGGCAATAAAGAAAATATTTACGACCGCAATAGGATCCTTGATATTGACCGCGATCATATATGCTGCAATCAATAACAAAGTACCACCAAGGGCTAAGACCCAGTTTGCTTTTGGCGCTTTTTCACCATGTGCTTCACTATGCAATAACTCTAATGGATCAGTTTTGTGGACCTGCCATAAAGAACGGATATAGGTTAAAGCATAGATACCCAAGAATAGTAAGATTTCCGCGCGTATACAAGGCCAAGGAATATTGAAAGAGAAAGTTGCTGTTTCTCCTATTAACTTTAACAAAAATAGCTCTGCTGCTTTTGATAAAAGAATGCCAAAAAACAAACCGCCAAGGATCGTTAACAAATAGACGATACATGTTTCTACAAGTAATACTTTATCAATGTCTTTCTTACCCATACCGAGGATGTTATAGAGACCAAATTCTTTTTTTCTCTTTTTGATGAGGAAGGAGTGGGTATAGATGAGAAGGATAAAGATAAAGAAGGTGAGGACGCCAAGTCCCATGGCCATGTAGGTTTGAATTGTCCTGGCTCCGTATAAGGAACCGATGACAGGGGAGATGTTGAGGTAGGAAATAATGTAGTAGATGGCGGCCATTCCCATGGCGTTGATGAGGTATGGGAGATAGATCTGTTTATTCTTCTTGATTCCTGTCACTGCCAAGTTTGCGTAGAGATGTTTCATCTTACATCACCACCTGTAGTCAAAGCTGTCAAAGTATCTGAGATCTTCTGATACAACTCGATCTGAGATTGATTTCCACGGTATAACTGGTGGTATACTTCACCATCTTTGATAAACAATACACGGCTGGCGTGAGATGCTGCTTTGATGGAATGCGTGACCATCAAGATCGTCTGACCGCTCTCATTGATCTTTTGGAAAAGAGAAAGCAGCTCATCTGTAGCCTTGGAATCCAAAGCACCTGTTGGTTCATCCGCCAAAATGATCTTTGGATGAGTGATCAAAGCACGTGCAGCAGCGGCTCTTTGTTTCTGACCACCGGATACTTCATACGGATACTTCTTCAAAAGAGAAGTGATGCCCAATTCATCCGCGATAGGTGTAAGTCTTGCCTTCATTTCTTTTACTGGTGTACAGGAAAGGACAAGGGGAAGGTAGATGTTATCTTCCAATGTGAAGGTATCCAGGAGGTTGAATTCCTGAAAGACGAAACCGATATTGTCTCTACGAAAAGCTGCCATTTCCGATTCTTTGATCTTGGAAAGATCTTTTCCATCTAAGATGACCGTACCAGAAGTTGGACGGATCAAGGCAGCTAAGATATTTAACAGGGTTGTCTTACCAGAACCAGATTCACCCATAATGGCAATGTATTCACCTTTCTCTACACTAAAGCTGATATCTTTCAAAGCCTCTGTTTTATTGTTGGAAAAACGTGTTGTGTATATTTTCTTGATTGCTTCTGTTTCTAAGATACTCATATGTGTGTTCTCCTTTGTACATTGTCATTATAGAAAAGGGGAATATGTGTCCGACATGGCATCGGCTTACAATTCCCCATGTAATTCTTACAATGATGTAAGTTAATCTGTTTGTTTTATACGGTCTGTATAAATCGTAACGATCGTACCATGGTCAATAGCAGATTGAATCATGATGCGATGTCCTAGTTTTGTGCAAATACGTTTGCATAAGTACAGACCGATCCCGCTTGCTTTCTTATCTGCTCGACCATTATACCCAGTATAATTCCTCTCAAATACCCGCGGTAGATCTTCTGGGTCAATACCGATACCAGTATCTTTGATCATGATCTTATCATTGTTGCAAGTGATGGTGATCGACCCTTCTTGTGTATATTTCAAAGCATTTGTTAGTATTTGTTCTACAACAAAGGATAACCATTTCTCATCACTCAAGATCATCATATGACTAGGTTCATAGATGAGTCTTAGGTGTTTACGGATAAACATGGAGGATAGTTTACGTACACAATCTTTGATCATATTGTCACTATCAAATGTAGTAAAGACTAAGTCTGATCCGCTGTTCTCGGTACGTAAGAAAGCCATGACCATGTCTACATACTGTTCAATACGTACAAGATCATCCTGCAGATCATGGATATCGATCTTGTTGGATTGAAGATTCAACCGCATGGATGAGATCGGTGTTTTGATTTGGTGTGCCCATGTTGTATAGTAATCGATCATATCTCGATATCTCACATTCATATCTGTTTCTAACTGATCTGTTTCATCTTGCAGTGACTGAATAATACGGGCATAATCTACTGCTTTGTCATCTTTAGGAAGATCTCTTGTTAAGCGTGGATCATGTGCAATATGGATCAACTCTTGATGCAGACGATAGGCATGTGATACATGATAGACAAGGAAGAATAATAATATGACAGTAGTTAATAGAAAGGCATATAAGACAGCCTCTATGTGTAATTCAAACAAGTAGAAGATGATGACCGCAATGAGATAGGATAGGACAAATGCAAAGATACTAAAGAGATGAGAATGGATATAGGAAACAAGAAAAAGAAAGAAGTCTTTCATTGGATGATATATCCTACACCGAACTTCGTGGTGATAAAGTCATGAAGTCCCCACTGATCCAGTTTCTTTCGTAATCGGTTAACATTTACAGTCAATGTATTCTCATCGATAAAATCATCTGTTTCCCAAAGTGCCATCATGAGATCTTCACGAGTTACGACATTTCCTTTGTTCTTTAGTAAACAAAGCAGGATACGGTATTCGTTCTTGGTCAGGGTAATGGTATTGCCTTCGTATACCAATGTATTGTCACCTGTATTAAAGATCGCACCTCTATGCTCTATGATCGGTGCTCCTGCATTGAAATCATATGTCCTTCTCAACATAGCCTGTACCTTGGCTACAAGGACATTGGCATCAAAAGGCTTGGTTATAAAGTCATCTCCGCCCATATTCACGGCCATTACAATATTCATATTATCGGCAGCTGAAGAAATAAAAATGATAGGTGTCTTGGATACTTCTCTTATCTTTTGACACCAGTAAAAACCATTGTAGAAAGGTAATGAGATATCCAGTAAAACAAGATGGGGTGCATAGTCGGAAAAGATCTGCATAACTTGTCTAAAGTCGGTGACGATCTTGGCCTCTAGATCCCATGTAGAGAGTAAGTTCTGCATACCTTGGGCAATTCCTCTATCATCTTCCACAATCAAGATCTTATACATTGGTCATCCTCCGTCTATTTCAGTATAGGCATTTTGCTTTGGAAAGACTACCATATTTATATGCAAAAGAATACATGGAAAAAGTATATCAAGTATATTCCAGTCATATGCATTGTGATCGGTATCGTGGTATTTCTATGTCATGGTGGTTCTTTTACCCCAGAGACACTTCTTTCTTTTATACCTAAGAATCCTTTGCCTGCCATGCTTGTATTGTGGTTTCTCTATGCTGGTAAGAGTCTTATGATCATCTTTCCTGTATTGGTCTTGCAGATCACAGCTGGTTATCTATTCTCCCCTATGACAGCTGTACTTGTGAATTTGGTCGGCATGACGATATGTTTCTTTCTGCCATATATCATAGGCAGAATGTCACGTGAAGATACATTGGCTAAATTGGAAGTAAAGTATCCAAAGATGCAGGTATTACGCCAGCTGGAAGATAAGAATGCATTGTTTGTGTCTTTCTTCTTACGCATGATCAGTATTTTACCGATGGATGTTGTTAGTATGTACTTAGGTGCAGAGAAACTTCCAATCTTACCGTATTGGCTTGGCAGTATAGCAGGCACACTACCAGCTATGCTATCAGTTACATTCCTAGGACAGGGTGCTTCAAAAGGGTCTACGCAGGTATTAGCAGGTGCACTTGCTGTTATGATCGCTATGCCGGTGATCTCTTATACGATATATAAGATTTGGAAAAAGAAGAAGTAGACACCAAATGTCATTAAATTAAAAGGATACACAGTGAAAAATAAAAACCCTTAGAAAATCAGTTCCTAAGGGCTTTTTTTTACAGTCGGAATAACGGGATTCGAACCCATGACCTCTTCGTCCCGAACGAAGCGCGCTACCAAACTGCGCTATATTCCGTTTCCTTTTGCATGAAGAATTATATCATAGAGAATACAAAAATCTAGAAAAAAATTAACAAAAGTGCATAATTTGCAAAAAACCAAGCATAATGTGATATCGTTCTCCACATGAAACAGGTAAACTTACATAACTTCAAAGAAGTTTTAGGACAAGAACGTCCTTATCTCTTATACTTTCGTTCAACATGGTGTTCTTCCTGTGGTGCGGAAGGCTGCATTATGCAGGAACTAGAACCGCATTATGATAACATCGACTTCTATACGATCGATGCGGATACGGAATCGGAATTAAATACATTATTTGGTATCAAGCAGCTACCAGCATCAGTTGTGATGCACAAAGGCAAGGTATTAGAACATCATAGTGGTTTTATGCCGAAAGCGCGTGTGGAAGAAATTCTTAGGAAAATCGAAAGAACAAATTGAGCTGGAGAATAGTAAACTGGATGCGGTGAGGTAAGTATGGTGAAATGGTGTAAAAAGCATCCGGTGATCGTGAATGTCATATTATGGGGAGCCTATCTTGGTTGTTTCTTTCTTGTTGAGAAGATCGTTACAGAACCGAGGTTTGTGATTCATTGTGTATGGGATGACTATATTCCTTTTGTCAAATATGCGATATGGCCCTATCTTTTGTGGTTCCCTTGTATCCTTGTATCTCTATTGTGGCTGTTAAAACAAGATCGTGATCGATTTTGGAAGCTGTCTTTAACGTTGATAACCGCAATGTTTTGTGTTTTGATCTTTTATGTATGCATGCCTAATGGTGTAGAGCTAAGACCAAGATCATTACCAGGAAATGATTTGAGTGCGGTGTTGGTGAAGATGTTATGGGCGGGGGACAATGCTTGCAATGTATGTCCCAGTATTCATGTTATGGATACGGTGTTGATCGATATGACATTGACAACGTCTCCTTCCTTAAAGAAACACAAAGGCGTCCGTATCATATCCCATGTTATTGCTATTGCAATCTGTCTTTCCACATTATTTCTAAAACAACATAGTGTGATCGATGCGGCTGCAGGATCTGCATGTGCGATCGTTGTCTATGCAATCATGGAATTACTGACAGAGAAAGAAAAAAATATGTAGAATAGAAACCGGAGGTAGCGAGAATGATTTGTGATATCGTGAAGGACCGGTTTTTTTTACAGCAGAAAGCAAGACCGGCAGAGAAGAAAGACCTTCCTATTGCAAAAGATTTGGAAGATACACTATATGCCAACAAAGATAGATGCATTGGTATGGCAGCAAATATGATCGGTAAGAACGTTGCCATTGTAACGATCCTAGTGCAAGAACAAACAAAAACTTTGATCAATCCTAGTATCACAGCAAAGATGGGTCCTTATGAGACAGAAGAAGGATGTTTATCTTTGACAGGTATGCGTAAAACAACAAGGTATACGATGATCGAAGTTAAATATAGAGACAAGAACTGGAAAGAACATACAGAAAAGTTCATTGGTCTTCCCGCCCAAGCATTGCAACATGAGATCGATCACCTGCATGGAGTTCTTATATGATGGATGAATTGTTTTACAAAAGACCAGATGATATAGAATTTGATACCGATGTCGTATCCTGTGTGAAGGGTGAGAAGGGGTATGAAGTTGTATTAAAAGATACTCTGTTTTACCCCGAAGGCGGTGGCCAGTTGTGTGATACAGGTGAGATCAATGGGATATCTGTGATCGATGTTCAAAGAAAAGAGGATGTGATCGTACATACGATGACAGCCCCTTTGGAAGTGAATAGGAAGGTCCATGGCAAGATCGATGTGATCGTAAGAAAAGATCATACCGAAGCACATAGTGCGGAACATATTATCTCTGGTATCGTGCATCATATGTTTGGGTATGACAATGTCGGCTTTCATATGGGCGAGGTCATTACGATGGACTTCAACGGTCCTATTACCCAAGAACAAGTGAAGGATATAGAAACAAAGGCTAATATGGTCATACGAGAAGATCATCCGATCTATATCACATATCCAAGCAGTGAGGAACTTTCACATATGACATATCGTTCTAAGAAAGAACTAAGTGGAACGGTACGTATCGTAGAGGTAGAAGGAATCGATGTATGTGCGTGCTGTGGCACACATGTATCATCTACTGGTAGAATCGGTATCATTCATATCCTTAGTTGTGAGAAACATAAACAAGGGGTAAGAATGCGTATGCTGGCAGGAAGAAGAGCTTTGGTATATATCCAAACAGCTATGTCTTGTTTAAATGGGATCTCAAAAGAACTGTGTGTACCAGTACAAGATACATTATCTGCTGTGCAAAGTACGTTGCATAAGAAAGCACAGCTGGAAGGACAGCTGCATGCTAAGATCCTAGAGGAAGCAGAACAGATCTATCAAAGTATGGTAGAAGATCAAAAGATCAGTACGATGTTTTTAACAGATATGAACAGTAGTGACATTGCTAAGTTTGCGGATCGTTTGGTCAAAGAAAAACATTGTTATACAGCAGGTGTCTTTAACAAAGAAGAAAATGGATATCGTTATGTTCTGCTTTGTGAGAAAGACTTTCCGCAAGGGTTTGCGAAGGTGTTCAATGCTAAGATAAATGGTAGAGGCGGAGGTCGTGGTAATGTGATACAAGGCAGCTGTCAAGCAGAGCGTGATGTGATCGAAAAGATATTGGAGGAATTGGTTTGTGAAGAAATATGATTCTATATTGTTTGATCTAGATGGTACATTAACAAATTCAGCAGAGGGTATTACAAAGAGTGCTGCTATGGTATTGGACCACTATGGAATACCATACGCATCTTTACAAGACTTGACGGTATTCATTGGCCCTCCTCTTCGTGATACATTCCCAAAGTTTGGTGTACCAAGTGATGAAGTAGAAGAAGCTGTAGCCCTCTTTCGGAAAAGATATATCTCAGTCGGTAAGTTTGAGAATCATCCCTATGAAGGCATGATCCCGTTATTAGCGAAATTGAAAGAAGAGGGATATAAGCTCTATGTAGCAACTTCAAAACCAGAAGTGACAGCTCGTGAGATCTTGGAGCACTTCCATATGACAGAATATTTTGAAGAGATTGCTGGGGCTTTAATGGATGGTTCTCGTGATGAGAAAGAACAAGTCATTGCTTATTTACATGATACATGTGATGTACAAGGCAAGGCTTTGATGGTAGGAGATACGGACTTTGATATCATTGGTGCTTCGCACTGTGGTTTAGATAGTATTGGTGTATCCTGGGGATTTGGCAGCACAGAAAGCATGCGCAAGGCAGGAGCTGCAGCGATCGTATCTACTATGGACGAACTCTATGACTTTGTGCATGTGAAGTGACATGCATCATAGTTATGTCTATACTAAAAACAGATAAAGGAGATACACATATGTTGAATATTGGCGATCTTGCACCATCCTTCACATTACAAGACCAAAATGGTGAAACACATACATTAGAAGAATACAGAGGCAAGAAACTTGTTCTCTATTTTTACCCAAAAGACAATACATCCGGTTGTACAAAACAAGCATGCGGCTTTTCTGAAAGAGTAGATGCATTCAAGGCACAGGGATATGAGATCATTGGTATTAGTAAGGATACTGTTAAGTCTCATAAGAAGTTTGAACAGAACTATGATCTGAAATTCACATTGTTGGCAGATCCAAATAAAGAAGTATTAGAAGCATACGATGTGATCAAGGATAAGGTCATGTATGGAAAACAAGTAAAAGGAACCGTACGTACGACATTCTTGATTGATGAAGAAGGTAAGATCACAGGTGTTTTCCGTAATGTGAAAGCAGCAGATGATCCTGAAGAGGAATTGCAACGTATATGCGCGTGATCATTTCCCCCGCAAAGACGATGGCAGAAGGAAGTTATACATATGCATCACTTCCTTCTTTTCTTTCTAAGACAAAAGAACTTCTTATGATCTTACAAGGTATGGAAGTGAAAGACTTGATGCATATGTACCATTGTTCGCAAACGATTGCAGAAACAAACTGGGAAAGATTCCAAAAGATGAATCTTGAACAAGAGCTGATGCCGGCTGTATGGCGATATACTGGTATGCAGTATAAACATATCCAAGCCTCTGCTATGACAGAAGAAGCTTTGACTTGGTTGCAAGAACATGTATGTATACCAGATGCCTTCTATGGCATGCTAAGACCTTTAGATGGCATTGTGCCATACCGTTTAGACTTCCATTGCCGACCAGGTATGAACTTGTATCAATACTGGGAAGATATGCCGTCAACAACTCTTCAAGATGATATCCTCCTAGACCTTGCTGGGAAAGAACATGCATCTCTTGTATTACCATACTGCGACCCCGATAAAGTCTATACATGTGTATTTCTAAAGAATGGAAAAACACATAGTACATTAGCTAAAAGTGCGAGGGGAGAGATGGTTAAATGGATGGCAGAAAACAATATTCAGACCGTGGAAGAACTCAAACGATTTCATGCCTTAGGTCTTGTCTATGAACCCTCACTCTCAGATATACACCGACTTGTTTTTGTCGTTCAATAATTGTTTACAAAAATATTAGATATGAGACAATGCTGAAAAGGAAAAGATATCTATAAGATATCAGGTGAAAATATGTTGTATTTAGTATTCTTACTGCTGATTGCAGTCAATATCGTTTATTTGGCATATTTCTTAGTACGTAAAGCACAGCATCCGGAAATGAAATATAAGAAACTGTTCCCGATCGTTACAGTTATAGTAGCTTTAGCAGCAGGAGCAGGTGTGAGCATGTTTTACACACAGGAAGTAGGTACGGTCACGATCGTAAAATCATGGAGTGGTAAAGTAAGTGGTTCTACCCCAGATGCAGGCTTTCATGTTAAGAAGCCATGGGAATCTACAATTACATACGATACCCGTAATATGATCATCAATTTCTATTCTAAAGCAGGTGATTACAGCTATAACGGTGGTAGTGCTTCTGGTCCTAGTGTTTCTATCAATGATAAGAGCGGTGCTAGAGCTGAAGTAGATATTCAGGTCGTATATTCCCTGGATCCTGCCGCTGCTGTCAATCTTTACACAGAGTATGGTACACAAACAAACTATACACAGACATATTTGAGTAATGATCTTCGTTCTGTTGCAAGGGAAACAGGTGGTAAGTTTGATACGATCACAATGTTGACAGACCGTGGTCAGTATGCGAATGCTGTAGAGAAGGCATTGACAGAGAAGTGGAAGGACAAGGGTCTCAACATTGAAACAGTCAGTGTTCAGGATGTGATCTATGATGAAGCTATTACACAGAAGTATTCAGAAGCACAGGCAGCAGAGATTGCTAAGGCACAGGCTCTTAATGAACAGGAAACAGCTAAGGTAGAAGCAGAGACAAAGAAGATCACAGCACAAGGTGAAGCAGATGCAAATGCTATCTTGAATGGATCTTTGACAGATCAGGTCATCTCTCAGGCTTATATTGAAGCTTTGAAGGAGATCGGTAAGCAGGGCAACTTGATCGTTGTACCAGAAGGGACATCTCCGATCTTAAACACAACAAAAGATAAATAAGAGACAATGGCACAGTGGATATGTGTAGTGATCCCCAAATTTAGGACAAAAGTTTAAGCATTTTGTAAGGCTTGATTTCTTGCTTGCAAGGAGTCAAGCCTTTTTTTGCTATGCATAGATAAAGAAAAAGATCTCGCATGTCACGAGATCAATACCCAAGCATTGCAGGGTCAACATCTTCTTTAGAGAAGGGGTGATACTTCCGTAAGTCCCAAGCAAATACGATCGAGGAGAGTGTCCATGTGATTGGATACAGCCAGTTAGCAAGGGCTATCATATGTACGACTTTACCGATCGTCATTAACGTAATGACACGAACAGCACACCAGCAGATCAACATGACTGCCATCGGCATAATAGGTCTTCCTTCTCCACGCAGGATAGCAGAAGCAATATGAGAGAAGCCTAAGCAGCAATAGAATAAAGAACAAGTACGTGCCCGTGATGCACCAGCCGCAATGACTTCTGGTGTTCGATTGAAGGCACTGATGAAGACCGGTGCAAAGAAGAAGAATATAAAACCGATCAACTCAATGACGATCGCACTTGCAATCAATCCAAACCGCATGCCTTCCTTCACACGATGATGCTTACCAGCACCACGATTTTGGGAAATGAATGTTGTCATAGCCATAGAGAATGCAGTAACTGGTAAGAAGACGAAACCTTCTACCTTAGTATAAGCACCGATACCAGCTACGATTGCTGCACCAAAGGAGTTGTAATAAGACTGGATCATAATATTAGCAAGGTCGATGACACAACCCTGCATAGCGGTAGGAAAACCATAATTGAAGATCTGTTTCAACATATCTCTATCAAAATGGATCTTATTTGGATGCAGAGCGATCATACTTTCTTCTCTTAACAATCTTCTTAAACACAACAACATGGCAAAGAACTGTGAAGCAATCGTGGCAACCGCTGCACCTGCTACACCCATATGGAATTGCGTAATAAGTATTACGTCACCGATCACATTGATCACAGAACTAATGATCAAGTAATACAACGGATGGGTGCTATCCCCGCCGGCATTCAAAATGCCTACTAAGATGTTATACATAACAAGAGCAATACTGCCGGCAAAGTAGATACGCAGATATGTCGCTGCTAAGGGCAGAACATCGCTTGGTGTTCCCATCCATTCAAGCAGGATCGGCGTAAAGAACACACCAATGATCGTCATTGCACAAGATAGTAAAAGACCAAGAGCTACTAATGTATGCACTGCTTTGGATGCCTGTTCTTCGCGTTTTGCACCAACCTCCCTTGCGATTATGACACCACCGCCTGTTGAAAATCCCATGAAGAACCCAATCAACAGATATGTGAGCGGACCTATCGATGTGACCGCTGCCAGTGCATTTTGACCGACGAAATTACCGACGATCAATGAGTCAGCTGTGTTATACAACTGCTGGAATAGATTACCGATGAAAATAGGGGCGGCATAGGCAAGAATCGTCTTGGCTATATTGCCTTCGGTCATTAATTTGATTGAACTAGTTTTTGTCATATGCTCTATATTGTATCATCCAAAACATAAAACAAACCTGTATAATATTCAGATTTGGAGGATGTATACATGAAGATCGGCGTTTCTGCTTGTTTACTAGGAAATCGAGTGAGATATGATGGACAGGCAAAAGGGAATGAACAAGTGATGCGGCTGCTTGAAGATCATGAGGTATATTTATTATGTCCAGAAGTTATGGGTGGTCTTTCTGTACCACGTATACCATCGGAAAGGCAGAAAGATCGTGTCATTAACGCTGCTGGTATAGATGTAACAGAAGAATATACAGATGGAAGTACTTGGTGTCTTTCTGTCGTGAAAAAGAAACAGATCGATGCTGTCATACTGAAAGCAAAATCTCCTGCTTGTGGGAAATATCATATTTATGATGGAAGTTTTACGGGTAAGTTGATAGAAGGCAGCGGTGTATTTGCATCGATGTGTTTAGAAGCAGGAATTCCTGTCTTTGATGAAACAGAAATAGATAAAATAAAGAAGTATTTGGAGGGTGCATGCTGAAGATCACACAAATTCCTGTCAAAATAGGAGATACATTAACAAAAGTACATATTGCTAAGAAACTGCATGCGAAGGTAGAAGATATCCAGGACTATGAAATAGATAGAGAAAGCTTTGATGCACGTGGTGAAGATCCTCATTTTACTTACACAGTATATGCACATGTGAAAAATGAAGTGAAATATGCAAAACGTAAAGATGTAACGATAGAAGAGAAAGAAGTCTATACATTACCAAAACATATCCAATGCGAAGAAAGACCGATTGTAGTAGGATTTGGTCCAGCTGGTATGTATGCTGCTTTGATATTAGCGGAATGCGGCGCACGTCCGATCGTATTAGAAAGAGGATGTGCAGTGGAAGAAAGAACAAAACAGATCGAAACATTCTTTGCGGAAGGGAAATTAGATCCTGAATCCAATGTGCAATTTGGAGAAGGAGGTGCGGGTACGTTTTCAGACGGAAAACTAACGACACGTGTTAAGAATGTTCGTATTCGTAAAGTCTTGGAAGAGTTTGTAGAAGCAGGTGCTTCTCCTTCTATCATCTATGAACACCGTGCTCATCTTGGTACAGATAAGTTGCGTTCGATCGTTCGTCATATACGAGAAAAAGTGATCGCGCTTGGTGGTGAAGTACATTTCTCAACAAGAGTGGATCGTTTATTGCTGGAAGGGGATACGGTCATTGGGGTACATACGAATCAAGGGGATATGTATTCTCATTATGTGATCTTAGCAACAGGACATAGTGCTGTTGATACCTATCAGACATTGTTATCCCAAGGGGTATGTATCGAACAGAAAGATTTTGCGGCTGGTGTAAGAGTGGAACATCCGCAAAGTTTGATCGATCATTCTACCTATGGTAAATATGCAGGACATCCTGCTCTAGGTGCTGCTTCTTACCAACTTACAGCGAAAACATCATTGCATCGTGGCGTCTATTCCTTCTGTATGTGTCCTGGCGGTATGGTCATACCTGCTTCTTGTGAGGAAGGTACACTAGTTGTCAATGGAATGAGTTATAGTGCACGCGATAAAGCAAATGCAAATAGTGCGATTTTAGTCCAGATCCCTAAGTCTGATTTCGATCATGGACATCCATTAGATGGCTTTGTTTACCAGAAAGAATTAGAAAAACGTGCTTATCGTTCAAACTTCCAAGCCCCTGCTCAAAATATCAAAGATTATCTATCAGGAACGGTAACAGATCTAGTCATTCCGACAAGTTATCCACGTGGGGTGGTGCTGGAAGATATGCATGCTTTGTTTTCAGATGAAGTGAATACAGCTCTTATGGAAGGGATGAAGGCATTTGATCGTAAGATCCATGGTTTTATTGAAAAGGGGATCATGGTAGGTATGGAATCTAGATCATCTTCCCCGATCCGTTTACCCCGTGACCAAGAAGGGGTATCTATTACGATCCATGGTTTATATCCTTGTGGAGAAGGAGCAGGATATGCCGGCGGTATCGTTTCTAGTGCAGTAGATGGCATTAAACAAGCAGAACATGTCATCTTTGCCATGAGCAAGTGATTTGTTATACTTATTAAATTAGGGAGTAAGAGATATGTCTAAGCGTGAATCTAAAAAAACAAGAAATGTTCCTGACACATATGTAGTCAAGACAAGAAAACAAGACAAGATCGTAGATGGGATCATGATGTTTGTAACATTGGCTGTTTCTGCTCTTGTCATCAATTTGCTCGTAGGATTATTTACGACCCCGTTTGGGCCTAATACTGTCCTTCGTATGATCATCGGTTTTGTATCATTGCCAGTATTCTTATTCCTTGGTCTTTGGTATTACCCTCGTTATATCTTTGAGAAGATCGTTGTAGAAGGAGATAAGATCACTTTCTATCGTTTGTTGTTCCGTAAGCATGAAATGACTTTTAAAGATATTAAGGAAGTGTATGCGAATACACGTAAGGGTATTAAGTTGTTCCAGGGTAGCGGCGGTTTTGCTATGGTGATCAACTATGGCAAAGGTAAGTTTAAGATTGCAACAGAGTTTACAGAAGGCTGGGATATTTTGAGTAAAGATTTGAAGTATCACGGCATTGCGATTATGCGATAGATCATAGAGAGCATCTTACTTGCAAAAGAATTTGTTTCAGGCAAGAATATACTTGTCGAAAGAACAAAGGAGATATAAAGAATATGAAGTTTAGATGCACAGTATGTGGTCATGTATATGACGAAGAAAAGGAA
>CAUWCC010000011.1:0-33290 GCA_963556805.1 uncultured Bulleidia sp.
CGTTTTTCAATGCGGAGAGTTTTTATCTCTTCGCAATTATTTTAGAATGCACCCATTTCTCTTATTTCCATATAAACAAAATAAACAAAAACCAAGAGTCACCCCTTGGTCATGATGTTTACAAAAGACGTGCTGCCTTATTAGCATACTTCTTACGTTCACGCCCTTCACAATTGCACATTTTTGTGAAAAGATCAAAGATCTTTAATTTTACTGCAGTGCTGTAACTTTCATTTAATTCTACTTCTACTATGATAGGATTTAATGCATCGATAAAATCTTTCATTGTAGTAGTATTATTCTCAAATACGATCTGCTGTAATCTTTGTGCCAATTCACTCTTTGCCATATTTTACCTCAAAGGAAGTCATCAGTTTCCTTATCTTCTGGTCTAACGATCGTTACCTCATCCTGCTCTAAACAAGACTGTAGCATCGTTTCATAATCAAACATAGATTCGAAATGCTCTGCTTTCTCGATAGAAGGCTTTGTAACAGGATTCTTCGGATCGAAAATCGTACAACAATCTTCGTATGGAAGAATAGAAGTTTCATATGTACCTATCTTTCTGGCTAAGTTAATAATCTCCACCTTGTCATAACATACCAAAGGTCTGATCACAGGCATCTTTACAACATCATTGATGCAAACCATAGATTCCAAAGTCTGACTAGCTACCTGTCCAACACTCTCACCAGTACCGATTACAAGGCACTTATTAGCAGAAGCTAAACGTTCTGCAAGACGGAACATCATACGTCTCATCAAAGTAACTGCATATGGATCACCGGCAGTCTTATAGATAGCCAGCTGGATCTCTGTAAAGTTCAATACATGGACCTTCATACTTCCTTGGTAGATAGATACCATCTTTGCAAGATCCATAACTTTCTGCTTAGCTGCTTCGCTTGTATACGGCGGAGAGGAGAAGTGTACTGCTTCTACTTCAATACCACGCTTCATGATCTCATATGCCGCAACAGGAGAATCAATACCGCCCGACAACATCAGCAGTGCCTTGCCATTAATACCTGTCGGATAACCACCAGCACCTTGGATCTTGCCGCTTGTGATATATGCAGCATCCATATGGATCTCAATACTGATCAATAATTCCGGCTCATGAACATCAACCTTCAGATCAGTCTCATGCAAGATCCTGCCGGCAACAGCACGATTGATCTCATCAGAGATCATTGGGAATGTCTTATCATGTCGCTTAGCCTTGATCTTAAATGTCTTTTTTCCAGATTCCTTTGCAATACGAAGACATGTTTCTTTGATTGTCTCAATAGTTGGTACCACTTTCTCTGTAAAAGAGAAAGAAGAGATCCCGAACACCTTCTTCAAACGTTCTGCGATCTCATTTGGATCTTCATCCTGCAACTTGATGTAGATGCGATCATATGTACGTCTATATTCCAAATCTGTAAAATCCTTCAAGATATGGCGGATATTGCGATCCAATCTTTTAATAAAATCTTTTCTATTCTTACCTTTTGTGCTCAATTCCCCAAAACGAACAAGCACTGTATCATATTTGACCATAATTTTGTGTAATCTCCTTTAATGCATCGAGGAATAAGTCGATCTCTTCCTCGGTATTGTGATATGAGAGAGAAACACGAATACAGCTGTTTGCTCTCTTTTCACTATATCCCATAGCCAGCAGCACATAACTTGGGTTATATGAGCGGGAATCACATGTACTGCGTGCAGATACCATAAATCCTTTACGGTTCAAAGCATTCTGCATGACCTCACTAGGGATCTGTTCATAAGAAAAGTTAACCGTTGAAACGATTGCCCCCTTGGGACTATTGATCTCCATACCAGGAATCATAAGAAGCCCCTGCACAAGCCGATCGTGCAAATTCTTGATATATACATGGTACTTCCTGCCGTTTTCCAAAGCTAAACGCAATGTCTTAGCAAATACAAGATCACAGATTGCATTAGCCGTACCGCCACGAAGACCAAACTCCTGCTCACCGCCATTGATCAATGGAACAAAAGGAACATGTCTTTTCTTGATCAGAATACCACTTCCTTTGAGTCCTTCCAGCTTATGTGCACTGATCGAGGCTAGATCAATATCCTTCATATCAATCTTCACCTTGCCCACAGCTTGCGTCATATCCACATGCATCAAGGCGTGTGAATGCTTCTTTACATATGCAGCGATTTCCGGGATTGGGTTGATCGCACCTGACTCATTGTTGACATACATGATAGAAACGATCGCCGTATCTTCTCTAAGCACTGCTTTTACATCTTCCAACGTAACTGCACCATCTTCATGTACTGGAACATATGCAACCTCTTTGCCGAAAACCGACTCCAGCTGCGCACATGCATTCATAATAGAGGAATGTTCAACATTAGTGGTAACGATATGCCCTTTATCCGGCTGTGCAAACACACACCCTTTCAATGCAGAACTATTCGACTCACTCGAACCAGATGTAAAGATCACCTCATCAGCATAAACTCCCAAAAGCCCGGCTATTGCACTCCGGGCTTTTTCAAGCATACGATTGACCTCCATACCTTCATCATACAGAGACTCACTATTTACATAATATCTTTCCAGATATGTTTCATATGTCTTCAGCACTTCAGGATGAACTGCCGTAGTGCTGGCATTATCAAAATAGATCCTACGCACCTTTCGCATTCTCCTTGATCATATGCTCATAATTACCAGGATGGATCTTCTCTATCGTAGCGATCGCATTAGAAAGAGCCTGTGTATATTCACCATTTCTAAAGGAAAGCTCTGCACGTGTTAATTCAGAATCAATATCTGAATATGTAGAACGATAACGATTTCCAAATACGATCGTATTTTCTGTCATAACAACAGTACCAACGACATTGTTAACATCATTGTAAAGCGTATAAATAAAGTCCAAAGCCTCCTGTAAATTCATATTCACTGCCTGAATATTCAAAGGGACCTCATGCATCAAAGAAGACAACTTAGCAATATATGTATCAGCTTTTGCCATATCCTGCTCATACTGAGCAGAAATATTAGGCAACTTATACTTTCTGATCTTGACACGTATCTGGTTCATAATGATCTGCAGCTTGACGACCTGCTTCTTTGCACGATCCTCATCTCCACTGGCAAGTTCGATCTTCTCACGCATACGTTTGAGACTCTCTGCCATATCCTCGATCTCTTGATTAAATTCCTTTAAAGAAACAAGCACACTTGTAGCAGGAATCGTATGATTAGAAACATTCTCCATCACACGCGGTTTTTCACTCTTAAGCTTCTTCAACTCATCTTCACGACGAGCAATATCATGATCAATGCCTTCCAAGCCAAAACGAACAGAAGTCTTACTGTAGTGCTCCTTGACATAATTCAAGCTCTTCTCAACAGATACAAACTGTTCTTCCGTTTCCTTAGACAAAGAACACAATGTCTGGAATGCCTCACCCTCAGAATGAACCTGATTATCCAGCTGTGTAATACGCTTCTTATATGAATCAAGATGTTCTCTAACCCCCTGCATATTACCAGTCTTCAATTTCTTCAGATCATCCTTCAAAGCTACTGACAATGCACTCAAATTCTTCTCTAATTCTACATGAGCAAGATAAACACCCTCATTGCGTACTTTTGTATAGTCCTTATGAAGATTCTCAGCCATGTTCGGAATAACACCACGTGCATCCTGCAAAAGAGCCGGCATATTATCGACCGCATCTTCAATCTCCTGCAAAGATGCCTTGATATTTGCCAACTCACGATTTGCCTTTTCATAATCAGAAGAGAACATCCATTCCTCGAAAGTTGAGAACATGTGCTCTGTAGAACTGATCCTCTCTTCTAAGTAATCCCAGCAAAACGCAAGATCCTGAGCATGTTCCTGAGCAGCACTCTTCAAAGCACGGAACTTATTCTTAAAAGCAGTTGCCTGCTTACGCTGTGATGTTTCCTTAGCCAGAATAAGATCCAGCATATCATTTAATGTGGAAGCACTAGATTTCGCTTCATTGATCTGATCATCCAGTTGTCCCATCAAGTTAGATGCTTTCTTCAGTTTACCAGCTGAGATCAGATCCTCAGCATCTGCTAAGCGTGCAGAAATAGTCGCAATATCAGCTTCGCACTTATTGAACACTTCACGTGCATCTTTTACCTTCTTTGTAGTTTCACCGTCAACCTTACCTATTGTAGCCGCCTTGCTCATCTTGAACTGCAGCGGAATATTTCTGATCTCATTATATCTCTGCTCATAATCGGAGAGCTCACTCATATATCCTTTCGTTCTAATCTTGACTACAACAAGCCAAATGATCAGAACCATAACAATGACCGCAATTGCTGCGATTACTCTGATATCATTTAAAATGTTCAGAATCTGATTCATTTCCATTCCTCCCATCACTCTAATAATACTATCATAAATCACACATGAAAAAATCGAAAATCAGGAATTTACACAAATGTCACAAAATTTCAGCTCAAAGATAAAAAAAACCGCATGATGCGGTTTTTCCAAGCTCTTATCTGTTGTAGAATTCGACAACAAGTGCTTCATTGATTTCCTGATTGAGTTCAGATCTTTCAGGAAGACGAACGAATGTGCCCTTCTTGTTTTCTTTGTCAACTTCCAAGAAAGCCGGGTTAGCAATGTTGCTTTCCAAAGCTTCTGTAATACACTTCATGCTTCTTGCATTCTCACGAACAGCAATGACATCGCCTGGGTTTACCATAGCAGACGGAATGTCGAACTTCTTGCCGTTTACTTCAATGTGACCATGAGTAACAAGCTGTCTAGCTGCCTTACGTGTTCTTGCAAAACCCATACGGTAAACAACGTTGTCCAATCTTCTCTCGAGAAGAACGAGGAAGTTTACACCTGCCATACCACCCATACGGGAAGCCTTTTCAAACAGGTTAGAGAACTGACGTTCGTTCAAACCGTACATATTACGGATTCTCTGCTTTTCGCGAAGCTGCAAACCATAGTTGCTGAGCTTAATGCGCTTTGTAGGTCCATGCTGACCTGGAGCATAATTTCTCTTCTTGAGCTCTTCACCAGTCTCGAGAACAGAGAAGCTCAAACGACGAGCCTTCTTCCAAACTGGTCCTGTGTAACGTGCCATGTTTTGTTTCCTCCTATAAATTGGCCGAGAAACAACAACAGGTGCAGATCATCGATGCCGGGTGTTATCATAAGCCTTTTCACCTTTTGCAGCTGGCTACTACGGGAACATCAATCGATGTCAATAACGCCTTAGGCATGACTCCACATGCTGCTATCATTTAACGCTTCACAATCGTATCACTTGCTAATTTACAAGTCAATAAAATTTATCTTACATAAAAGAAACCAGCATCAGAACACACCTATATTTTTAGGTCAATGATCAAACTATCGATCATATCCAATCCTTCTTTCTCAAGATACAGATCCCGACCATTTTTCGATACCTTCACAGCGACCACAACTGGTTCTCCATGATCCACTTCATCTAAATTCGAAAGAACAAGATCTGATACTTTTATCGCATAACTACTATTCACTGCCTGTAGCTCTTCAGCAGATAGATCTAATATCGACTTACCTTCCAATCCCTGCTCAGCATAAGCACACCGCAGCATATCTGTCAGTACACTATCCTCTAAGCAAGCAAAAGCTTGTTCAGGATACACTGTTACGCTGACCCGATCTTTCTCACTGCCGCCTATTCCATAAGACGCTTTCTCATAAACAGCTTGATACATACCTTTGATATGATCTTTTGCTTCTTGGCTGACATCCTCTATACCAAGAATATTTTGCAAAAACATATCGGTATCTAAACTCAGATCATCTTCATACTTCCGCAACGCCTCATCTTTTGATAAGCCAAAAATCGAAGAAACTTCTTCATCATAGATACCATGGTATGTTAGATCAAGATACGTTTGCACAACATTATGAATATCATACGTTTGTATAAAAGAGCATCCAGACATGATGCATGCAGCAAGTACAGACAACTTAACAAACATGTGTCGGATGCTGTACTTACAGCCTTCCATAGTACACCTTTACTTTCCAATAAAACCAAAAAGGAAACGTGGCTTGATCCAATCTAGGATTATCTGTTCCTGCTCTGGCACTTTACCTACTAGATTATATTCGTTGGACAGTTCCATATCCTTTAAAGCGATCCAAACCTCACCACGATAATGTTCCAAATTATCATTTACGATCACCACATCACCCCGATGTACCATCTTGTCCTGACGTGGTCTTTCAGGAATTGAGCATCCCTTGAAAGCAATACGTGGAGCAGAACTACGAACAATCAAATCATTGCAGTCATCACGTGAGGAATGTTTATCATACAACACAATTTCCTTCTCCAAGTCACTTGCATCCGCATCAAAGTCAATGCGAACTGTAATCTTGCTGAAATCAATACCAGCCAATGCAGCCAACTCTTCATCACTTGCATAACAATTACCGATCAAAATATCTTGGCAGAGGTTCATCGCATGCAAATGTCTAGCCTGCAGATCGATCGGCAGATCTCTATGGATTTCCAATGTAGGTAAACCATCATATACAGCCCATGGACCAAAAGTATCTTTGTTATTACTAGATACAAAACTGCCGATGCGAAGTCCAGAAGCTTTATATGCCGCTGTTAATTCAACATAACGCTGCAATCCCATGCCTGTATGACGCTGCGGATAGAAGTTAGAACACAAGCACATATTTTCTTCATCCGCACCACATCTTACAAGATTAGCGATATCGATCGTACTAGAAGCATTGTATTCGATCTTGATACCGTATGGATTATGTGTAATAGCAATATCTTCCTCATCTCCAAAATGACCATCCAAACGGATGATATCCAAACCTATCTCACGGAATACTGAAAGGTCGAATGGTGTTGCACCAAGTTTAGCAAACACCTCTTGATTTGTATCCGCACTGATCACCATACCGGCTTCATGCACCACACTGCACAGCTCAGAAAAATTCTTAATAATCTCTTCTTTATCTTCCTCTACTGATAAAAAACATGTAAACACACGCTTATAACCAAGCTTTCCAGCTTTGCGAATGTACGCATATGTTTCCTCTTTTGTCGTGTGTTCAGGATAAACAGAAATACCTAATTGTTTCATATTTTTAACCTCTTTCTACCATACCGCTGCTTACTTCCTTCATCCCTTATCTTTCTTCAGTATATACCGTACAGCCGTATTACTGCTTGTCTTCTCAAAGACCAAAAGATCATTCTCATTTCCGAAGATAGAAAGGAATAGAGACTCACCAGCTTCATTATTTAATGTCATCTCATATACACCCTCTGCTGATGTACTTGTATAAGGTCCTGTAAAAGTACCTCGTTCATTTATAAATACAGCTCTACTATCTTCCAGCTGCAATGAAATATCCACTTCCTTCACTCTACCACTGTATGTTCCTACCGTATTGTGCTGAGTCACTCTTGGCGCAAATACCACCCCTATCAACATCATCAATATCAATGATCCAACAACTGCCGCAGAGATCGGCACCCGTACGCCCAAAGTATTCTGCTCATTTCGACATGGCTTGCCGCATTGGGGACAATATCTATCATTTCCAGAGATCTCACTCCCGCAATATATACAATGCTTCTTCATATTTTACTCATCACCCAGATCTGACTATCCGGATTGTCTTTTTCATACAAATAGATCACACTACCAGCATCAAATACATACATGTCCTTCTTACGATCATACAATCCACCCGTAAAATCATCTATCTCATAAATATTTTTTTCATGAGAAGAACGAAAACGCCCTGTCTCTTTCTTATCCCAAGTAAGTCCTTCGTCTGTAATACGAAAATGATGGGCAAATACAATAGCATTATCCTGCTTTCCAACTGTATAATCCTGCTCATCTTGCAGCACATATGTACCATCTTTCCGCAAAGACAATGATGCGATCATCTTACCTTGGGGATCATGCATCTCATACATCCCCTTAGGAAGAGAGTCTTTCCAAAACACTAATGCAGCAACAAAAAACAAAACTGCCACAAAAGCAACAATCCCCAAGATCCTGTATTTTCTTTTCTTTTTAACGACCACTGGTCTACCGCAATAAGGACAGTAACAATCACTTTCTTGCAGTTCACCACCGCAATGAGAACACTTCATAAAAACCTCTTCCTAAATAGTATGACACCACTTTACCTTCGTCAATACTCCAGTATTTTTACATTGCCTAACACTCTCACTGCGACATTCATCAACATTTGCATAGATATAATAGATCGTGCGTATAGGACTAAAAAACAATGTTAGAATAGGCGGTATGAAAAAACTATTCTCTATTCAAGAAGATCCTTTAAGTTCACAATTAGAACAAATCTCTATCACACCATTGCAATATGGTCTTATAACTAGCAACGATATTACCTCTTCTACCTATATGCATTTCCACAGTCGGATCATAGCCGTTTTAGAAGGCAATGCCGTTATTCATACAAATGATGCGGATTACAGTCTCAGTGTACATGATGCTTTATTTTTACCTTCTCATACAGCATATACATGGGAAGCAAATATAAACTGGCGCTGCATCGTGATCGACTATGATGCCGGTCCTGCAAAATTTGTGAAAAGCTTGATCGAACAATATGATCTGGATAAACCACATATCTTTCCAGGATTATTTGATGATCGCCAGCTTCACAATTTGGAACATCTGACAAAAACAGCAGAATCTTGTCACCCTGGTACTTATATTTTAGTCCGCAGTATGATCTATCGCATATTGATCATAGCTGTCATATACCAAAGAGAGCATGCTTTACAACCGATCTATGCCCGCTCCAAATCAAGACAAGAAAAGATTTTAGAGAAATGCATTGCCTATACAGAACAGCACATGAAAGAAAACTTCACAGTTGAGACCATGGCAGAAGCATTGCACTACTCACCTGGTTATTTATATAAGGTATTCCAAAACACGATGCATATGTCTTGTAAAGAATATATCTTACAATATAAATTGAAAAACTGTTTATATGAATTGAGCAATACAAAAACATCCATTCAGTCGATCGCACAGCAGTATGGATTTTCTTCTCTCTATCATTTCTCAGCAACATTCAAAAAGATCTACGGTCTTTCCCCTACCCAATATCGTGCCAACATGCAGTTTAAAACAAAATAAGTTTTACGACCTAACAAAGAAAGAATGCCAGCAAATCTCTTTTTAGCTTACGTTCCGTTTCTCTCTCACTCATATATCTTCTAACAAAAAACAATCCTGCTTTCACAGAATTGTCTTCTTTTCTTATTTGTTGTGAACTCTTGTCAATAACGCTACTGTTTCTACACCATTTGTAAAGCAGAACTGATCTACAGGAACGATCGTACGAATCCGATAACCACTCTTACGAAGGAACTTTGTATCCCTTGCTTGTGTTTCTGGATTACAGGAGATATAGACGATCTTAGAAGGGGCTAATTTACCAAGTGCTGTCAAAGTCTTCTCACTCATCCCACTACGCGGCGGATCCAAGAATACAATATCTGGACGTTCTCCTAATCTTTCCATAAACGCTTCTGCATCCATCGCAACAAATTCTGTATTATCCAGATGATTTAATTCCGCATTACGCTTTGCGTCCATAATAGCACGCGGATTGATCTCAACACCTAATACAAAAGCGGCACGGCGAGCTGCTAATAAAGAAATCGTACCTATACCACAGCATACATCTAATACATTATCTGTCTTACGAATACCAGCTAAATCCAATGCAGTTTTATACAACACTTCTGTCTGTACAGGATTTACCTGATAGAAAGACTTTGAGGAAATAGAAAACTTAACCCCATCAATCTCATCCTCGATCCTACCTTTGCCATATAGCACTCTTTCTCTTTGACCAAGGACCATAGAATCATGTCCACGGTTGAAGTTCAAAACCACTGTTTCAACCTCTGGATGATCTTTTCTGATCATCTGCAACAGAACTTTTTCATTCGGCAGAAACTTAGAACCAATGACCAGTGTCAATAACATCTTACCTGTCTTATGTGATACACGGATATAAGCATAGCGTAGCTGTCCCTTCTCAGTATCTTCTTCATATGGCTCGATCTTCAACATATCACAATACTTGCAAAGATCACTGATCAAACGATTGGCTCCTGTATGCTGGATCAAGCAGCTTGTCGTATATACGATACGGTGACTTCTCTCTTCAAAAAGACCTGCTCTTACCTTTTGGTCACGATCATACCCAAATGCACAATATATTTTATGACGATAATGATATGGATCATCCATACCGATCACTTCCTGTACATCCGCACCAGGAAACAAATCTCTCACATACTTCCGTTTCTGCAACAGTTGCTCACTATACGGCACTTGCAATAAACGGCAACCGCCGCACTTCTTACTCACCGGACATTTCTTCATCATAAACATATCTCCTTCAGCGAATCCACGACATTCGCACATTTCTTCTCTAATATATGACGGGACTGATGCCCCTGAGCAGTTAATATCACATGCTGTATTCCCATTGCCTCAGCTGTATCCATATCATGATCAGTATCACCAATATACATACACTGCGAAGGATCGATCGCATATGCTTTCATCACTGCATTTGCCTTCTCTATTTTACTTCCACCGTATAGATCATCTGTACCAGATATCACATCAAAGTACTTAGCAATACCTAATGTCTTGCACTGTGCCTGCAGTTTATCCTGTTTGGCAGCACTAACAATGATATTACGATATCCCATTTCGATTGCTTTTTCGATCAATGTCGTAAACCCATCTGCCAGACGGCATTGATCAAATCCTGCATCATATAAACGTGTAAATTCATCTGATACTGCATCATATGTCTCATCTATAAAGGTATACCCCATCTTGTAGTAATACTCAATAACAGGAAAGCAGAACATATCTTTATACTCTGTCATCGTATACGTTTTCATGCTTCTCTCTTTCAGCATGACTTGTTCGACCTGGTATGTAAGATCCACATCATCCAAGATCGTTCCGTTATAATCCCAAATAATCGTTTTCATCTTGTCTATGATACCACAAGATAGACGATCCACTTTATGATCTTATAGAAAGTAATAAAACCGTCTATATTGATCGTCATTTTCAGCAATCGTACAAACAGAAAAATAGCAATGTACTGCATCATACAAAAGATGATCCACACTGCTATTTTTATATTCTTCACTTATTATGTATCATTAGATCAATGATCTCTTCATCTGTACCACGCATACCAACTCTAGCAATATCACCAACATTCTCAATCGTTTCTTCGATATCACGACCAACGATACCATCACCGAAGTTGAACGTTCTACCCTCACAGCACATATGATAACCAAGTATACCAGCATCTACTGCAGCAGCGATCTTAGCAGCACAAGAAGACTTTGCGCCATCACATATAATACCTGAAGTAATCGCTACAGCATTGACTACTGTCTGGCATATCATCTTTAGATCACTGCCAAGTAAATAAGCAATACCAGCCCCTGCCCCGGCACCAGCACTGACTGCACCGCAATATGCAGACAATCTGCCTATATGCATCTTCTGATAGATCGTAACAAGATTGGATAACACCAAAGCACGATATAGTTTTTCTTTCGAACAACGTAATTCTTTTGCATAAACGATCACAGGTAATGATGTTGTCATACCCTGATTTCCACTACCAGAATTGATGATAACAGGCAATTCACATCCACCCATCCGCGCATCTGATCCCGCTGCCGCTGCCGCCTTTGCTCTTACCTCCAAAAGATCACCATACGTAGAAAGCAATACACCAGCGATGTTTGCTCCATAAGGATGTTTTAACCCCTCATCAGAAATAGCTGTATTATATGCAATCTGTCTACCGATCGTTTCTTCGATATCCGCAATATCCACTGTACACGCATAATCATAAATGCCCTGCATATCGATCAGATCATATTCTGGTCCATAACCCGATGCGACCGTTTCATCTTTTGTAAATAACACTTCGCCATTATGTTCCATATACACGATATTAGAATGCGTCTTAGCAACTCTTACACAAGCTGATTCCTTACCCCATTCAACACGTACTGCAATTTCCAATGCATACTTACCATCTATATGCTTCACTTCCATCGGAATCTCCTGTAAAAAGGATGCCAGCTTAGCTGTATCTTCCTTAGTTACATGTGAGATCACTTCTAAAGACTGAGAAGCATCACCAGCAATAATACCAATTCCAGCAGCCGCTTCTAAGCCCTTCATTCCGTTTGTATGCGGTACAACGACACTCTTTACATTCTTGATGATGTTGCCGCTGGCCTCAATGCATACATGTTCCGGCATATGTCCAAGCAATTCCCTTGCCTTAGCTGCTGTAAAAGCAATAGCGATCGGCTCTGTACACCCCATAGCAGGAACGAGCTCCTTCTTTAAAACAGCAGTATATGCTGCATATCTTTTATCTGTTTTATTCATGATATCCCCCTGAAGCAGATTACTTTATTTATTGTAACAAAACATAGATGCCTTTCTTACTATGCAAGAACCAAACTACGCTCAGCTATCGTACGATCTCTTTCATTTATTATCTTGATTCCAAATGTATCAAATATCTTTTTTCCGCAATCTCTCATATGCACTTTCTTTCACAAGGGTATAGATCACAGCAGTAAGCGGGATAAAGAAGATGATACCAAGAAGGCCGAACAACTTACCGCCAAGCAATGCCGCAATCAAGGTCCATAATGGCGCCAGCCCTACCGAACTTCCTACAACATGCGGATAGATGAATTGATTCTCTACAAACTGAACGATCACATACGCAAGCAATGCCCATAGTACTTTTGCAGGTGCTGCTAATAAAACAAGAAAAGCACCAATCAAGCAGGAGCCTATAGCGCCTACATATGGAACAAATGCAAAGATACCCGTCAAGAAACCGATCACACCAGCGTAGGGAATATCCAAGATCGTATATACAAGAAAGATCAAGGAACCAAGGATACAAGCTTCCACGCACTGACCGCATAGAAATTTTGTATACGTTCCTTGCACTAGTCTGCATAAGTAATATATATGTCCTCTCTTCTTTTCATTTACAAAAGCCTTCAGCAGCAGATCCACTTGTCTCTTTAACTTCTTACGACTCACCAACACATAAATACCAATGACAAGTCCAAATACAACTCTCATAATACCAGATACTGTGACCTTTGCTGCCTTTGATACATGGAGCATAAAAGAATCACCTGCCGGCACTGGTATTGTCAATTTCTGTAGAAAGGATACATCAATATCATGATCTTGCAAAGATGCGATCCACAGTGGTATCTTCTCTTGCAATAGCGGCAGGATACTTTGGAAGGAGGATGATAAAGCCGGCACAAACAAACGGACAGCTAAAGTAATAACAAGTACGATACCAGCTAATGTTGCTAATAAACTGATCAGATTCATCACTGTTTCCTGTTTATCACTCTTTGGATGACCAACATATTTTTCTATAAAGCGGTAGATTGCATTAACTGGTACATTGAGTACAAAGGCAAAGATCAAACCAATAAGTACAGGTACGATGATATTAAAAAACCATAGGATACATTGCACAAACGCATCTAAATTCCATCCTACGATAAACAAGAGCCCTCCTAACAAAACGAGGAAATACATATCTTTTTTCTTCATGACATCACCTTCTGTCTTCATGATATCACCGCAAAATGGACCGTCAATTTACAGAACACGTGTTTTACTGAACAAAAAATGGCTGTGCTCTACACAACCATTCATTGTTATTCTGCATTCTTTACTCTGTCGATCCAACTCTTGCAAGAAGCATCAGAAGGCATACGCCAATCTCCACGTGGGGAGAATGTAACAGAACCTACCTTTGGTCCATCTGGTAGACAGTTTCTCTTAAATTGTTGATGGAAGAACCTTGTATAGAAGTTCTGCAAAGACTTAGCGGTATGTTCCAATGTGATATCAAAAGCCTTCATAGCCAATGCCATCAGTTTCTCTGGTTCCATACCATATCGTAATGTATAGAAAAGGAAGAAATCATTTAGGTCATATTTACCAATTGCATCTTCTGTCTTTTGTGCGATCTGTCCATTAGAAGAAGGTGTAAGTTCTGGTGTAATTGGCGTATCACAGATTGAATGTAATGTTTTTTGCAATCTCTCATCCCCGCACGTATCTGCATAACTGCGGCAGATATACTGTACCAATGTCTTAGGAACAGAAGCATTCACACCATACATCGACATATGATCACCATTGTATGTACACCAACCTAGAGCAAGTTCAGAGAGGTCACCTGTACCAACCACAAGACCATTTTCCATATTAGCGATATCCATTAAGATGTATGTACGCATACGAGCTTGGGCATTTTCATATGCTGTATCCCCCGCACCGCGATACTCTGCACCATGTCCAATCACTTCCAGATGATCATTAACACCCTTGCCGATCGGAATCTCTCTCTTTTCATCTGCCAAGATATCCATCAAGGATAACGCATTGTCATATGTTAAAGAAGTTGTATTTCCTTCATTCGGCATTGTAATGGCCAATATCTCGATCTCTGGTACAATCTTCTTCGCTTCATGACAAACAAGTATTGCCAATGTCGAATCCAATCCGCCAGAGATACCGATCACTAACTTATGAATGCCGGAAGCTCTTACCCGTGATGCCAATCCATTTGCCTGAATAGCGAGGATCGTACGACATCTTCTGCCGCGCTCTGCATCATCGTACGGCACAAATGGAAAAGCAGATACTTGATAGTTCTCCTTCACAAACAAATTATGCAAAGCAGTTACCGATGTATCGACATCACAAAGCTGCTTGATATGGGCTTCAATAGTACGGAAGGTATACTCTTCATAAGTACAAAAAGTATTCTGGTGTCTTCTATCAAAGGCAATGCGATCCAAATCCACAATAGCAGAATGTCCAGCTGGCAATGTCTCAAAGATACCTTCTGCCATGACTTTACCGCAATCTAAGATCATATGATGACCTGAGAATACCATATCTGTACTTGATTCACATGTTCCGCTGGAAGCATATACATATGCACAATAACAAGCTGAAGATTGCTGCTTCAGCATCTGTTCACGATATTCCTTCTTACCAATCGCTTCATCAGATGCAGAAAGATTAACAATGATATTGGCACCAGCTAAACACGCCTTTGTACTAACAGCTTCTGGGACCCAAACATCTTCACAGATCTCAGCTGCAACGCAAGCATGACTGCTAGAATCTCTAAACAACAGATCACTGCCGAAAGGAACTTCATCTCCATCTATCACAACACTAGTCTTCGAACAAGCATTACCTGATGTAAACCAACGTCCTTCATAGAATTCCCCATACATCGGGATATATGTCTTAGGTACGATACCAAGAATCTTTCCCTCATTTATAAATACCGCACAATTGTATGTTTTATCTTTTACAACAAACGGCATACCAACAACAGTTAAGAGACCTCTATATGCATTAGAAGCTTCTTTAACAGCAATAACAGCCTGCAGACATTCTTCTAAGAGAACTGTGTGTTGAAACAGGTCTGCACATGTATATGCTGAGATACTCAATTCAGGAAATACAAGCACACCGCAATCAGCATACTTCTCCATCATCGCAATGATCTCTTGGGCATTATAAGCTGGTTCTGCAACCTTCAGCAGCGGTACAGCTGAAGCTGTTTTGATCATGTGACATTGCATCTTACATCCACTCCTTCAATCCATCTAATTCTTCCGGCAGGAATTTCTGCAATTGCTGCAGCACATCCTGTCCTCCTTCATTTTCCTTCATCTGTGTATATAAAGCACGTACTTTTGTAGATGAAATATCCTGATAGATATCTGGTGCAGCTACACACGTAATATATCCAGCAAGTTTTTTCAGATAGGCATCTTTTGCAATCATATCCTGGATATCATCATGGCTTCTAGTCATACAAACGATACCGAATTCCTTGCATAATTCTTCTACATGTTTCCAGCCATGTTCCAATTCCAGCAGTTTATCTGAGCCAAATAATAAACGTGCATGAATACCATGTTCTCTAAGACAGCATAATGTTTCATAGGAGCGCGGCTGACGTTCACTATGTAATTCATATGGACAAACTTGCATCCAATCACGATTTACTGCGATCTTTTGGAGCATGTCATATCTTTCCGCATCCGTAAAAGAGAAGTTTTTTCCTTGTTCATGAAGTACATAAGACATTTTACTAGGAATAAAGACAACCGTATCAAGATGGCAGATACGCATTGCATATTCCGCTAATTCAATATGTGCTTTTGTAGGAGGATTGAAAGCCCCGCCGATTGCAAGGGCTTCGATCATAGCTTTCCTCCATGCAATGCTCCATACATTTCATTTCTTGTTGCTGCAACCTTTAATGTAAGATCTACATAGTGCTGATGCGGCATTTCAGGACGCAGTTCAGATTCCCAAATATGATTCTCCAACTGGTCTTTCACATAAGCTCTCTTTTCAGTCATAGTCGGCAGATCGATCACAATCTCACCATGGACCATATGTGGAACAAGAAGCTTTTCTACAGAACATGGAACGATCGTCCGACAACGATCGATCTCATCTACATCCAAGTTAATGACTTCAATGGGCTTACCTGCTTCGATCACTTCATCATCCATAGAAACGATATCACACTGTGCTTTTCCTTCTGCATCATAGACACGCCAAGCCATCAGCTTACCTGGAATGATCGCTTTGGAAGCAGAATCAGAACACTTCATCTTAGGTGTATATGTACCATCAGGATTCTTTACAGCAACAAGCTTATAAACACCGCCAAAGACAGGATCTGTAGAAGAAGTGATCAACTTTTCACCGACACCATAGGAATCAAAGTGGGCATCTTCATACATTTCCATGTTAGACATTTTTTTCTCATCCAAAGAGTTGGAAGCTACCAATTTAATATAAGACTTACCTGCTTTATCCAAAGCTTTACGAAGCTTTTTATAACCTCTAGCAAGATCACCAGAGTCGATACGTGCACTCTTAACTCTCTTGTTAGGATCATTTGGATACTTAGCAATCAATTCGTCATCGATCTTGATAAGATTCGGCAGACCACTGTCAAAGATCGAATATGTATCCAATAAGAGAGACACATTATCTGGATATGTTTCCGCATACGCCTTAAATGCTTCATACTCATTCGGATAGAACTCAATGAAGGAATGAGCAATCGTACCAACGGCTTTCACTTCACTGCCATACTTCATCTCTGCCAAGCAATTAGCTGTACCAACGCAGCCGCCCATGACTGCAGCATAGGCACCATCATTACCAGCACTTTCACCCTGTGCACGTCTTGTACCAAACTCCATGACACTACGTGGGGTATGCGTTGCAAGACCTGTAATACGTGTTGCTTTTGTAGCAATCAAGCTATGGAAATTCATCGTCTGTAATAAATATGTCTCGATCAGGATCGCCCCGACCATATCACACTCAATACGTACCATTGGAACCTGTGGATACGCAACTGTGCCTTCCTTCAACATATATACATCGCCTCTCCAACGATATGTACGGAGGTATTCACAGAATTCCTCAGACATGCCCTTTGTACGCAACCATGTAATATCACGATCAGTGAAATGATAGTTCTCTAAAAAACGAAGCAATTTATGCTGACCGCAGGATATAGAATACCCAAGATCGTCAGGATTTTTACGGAAGAACATATCAAATACCATGACAGTATCTTTAAACCCATGCAGGAACAAACAGTTAGCCATTGTAAATTCATAGAAATCCGTCACCATTGCTGGATTATCATAATCTTCATCTGGAATATATGGTTCAACTTTAATATCACTCATCTTCACTCACCTCTTAGATAATTTGGATCTGGCAGGAACGCATAACTTCCAGTGCGGCCTGCTTCTTTTCTTCTGTTACACCTGCTGTAGCATCTTCTTTCACAAACACATCATGATCATACAATGCTGTCTTGATTAGCATGGCATTAGAAATAACACAAATGTCAGTGCATAGACCAACCAAAGTAACAGTATCTGGACGTAGAGCTTCTACTTTTTCAAGCAATGCCTCTGAACCAAATGTAGGTTTTTCAATGATGACAGCATTTCTTTCTTCCAATGCTTTCTTTACATCTGAATTCAATTGCCAACCGGATGTTCCTTTGATGCAGTGCTCGACCGGTAAATACTTTCCTTCCAAAGACTGCAAATAATCTGTTCCATGTGTATCCAATGTTGCCATAACGACATCATACATCGGATCACGGATCTCTTCACAAACTACTGGCACGATAGAAACAGCTTCTTTTGTACCAAGAGATGCATCAATGAAATCATTCTGCATATCTACAACTACCAATACATTCATACTTTTTCTCCTTAATTTCCCTTTAAATACGTATACATAGGATCAAAGGCATATAACTTTGCTGTATGCCCATTCTTTTTCTTTGTATGCCCCGTTTCACGTAGCATACGCTTGATATCACGTCTAAAATTACCTGTATCTGTTTTACTTCCGATCACAGCTTCATATACATCCTGTATTTCCCGCAAAGTACATTCCATCGGCAATAAGTTAAATAAGATACCAGTAGAAGCCGCACGGTAATATACCTCATCCATGGCCATATTCACTGCTTTGATATGATCATATGCCAAGATTGCACTGCTGTCTTTGGTATAAGAGCGTGTTTCAATATAATTGTTTTTTGCTTTATCTATGATCTGAAACTGCATCGTATCTATTCCATCGGTAAGAACAAGCTGACTTTCTCTACCCTGCTCATCCACATGCACAGCTTTCTTTGAAATCTCAAATAAATGCCTGCGGTCAAGATCCAGCTCCCTTAGATCACTGCATGGTGTCAGTGTTAAATATGCCGTTGCGATCGTACGGCAATGTGGCAGACGATCCGCTGTACCAAAAGTATACAACTGACAGAAATACGTCTGTTTGGACATTACCAGATCCTGTGACAACATTTTCTGCACTGCTTCTTCCATATCTTCATCCTGCAGTATCTGCACAGATGGAAGACACCACGTATGATCCTTATCATCCTTTTCTAGAACGATCATCAGTTTTCCGTGTATGACGGTCATCAAGATCATGTCGACAGTATGCACAATCCCATTGCTGGACAATGATTGTGTGCCATTCTGTCCCATTAGATGCATAGCACCGCCTCCTTGTCATAGTCATTTTGACTACATCAATAGTACTTCTTTTTATATCTATGTCAAGAAAAACAAATAATTCTTCACATGAACTTAATGACCCTACGTTCGATCAAACATAAACAAAAAAACCGACTGTACAGTCGGTCGTCACGTAGATTTATTCTTTCTCTAACTTACAAATGGATATTTCATATTCGTAAAAACAAGTAGATCATTCCTTCATATTATCACTCTTTCAGATCCAAGTACTTTGCTTACAGACAAAGTTTAAACAGATGACACTGCACAAAGGCAGTACTTATCTATTCTTTATTGAATTTTTGGCAATAGATTTCACCAAGGGAGCTGAAATCACCATGCTTGCAAAGATTGCTGAAAACAAGAATAAATACCAGGTATCTATCTCTTCTTCATCCTTGTATACTTACGTCTTGCATTGACCTGCATGAAATGTTCCACTTGGTCTTTATTCTTGAGATCAAAGTCCAATTCAATACCACCCATACGATCTGGTTTCTTCTCTGTCGATTCATCAATAGAGAAGTATACTTCCACCCTCTTTTTGGTAACGCATCTGTCCCAAGCCTTGATCTGCTGCCAAGGGATGAGCTTACCATTATGGATCACACCATCATTAGCAAGACCATCACGTACCAGCATGTAACCAACACATGCCATCAACATAATGCCAATACGAATGAAATCAAAGATCGTATTACGTACAACAAGCAATGAGAAGATAACAAAGACGATGATGACCGCGAAACCAGCACGAATGAAATTCCATGTCTTTTCAGGAATGATCAACAGGTCTTTTGTCTTGAAATAGCGATAAAACATCATCGTTCCCAAATAACCGAAACCGATGATCAAAGCAACATTTAATATAGTATTCATGCTATGACTCCTTTTGATAAACAAATCAATTGTATCACAAACACAATTGTTACAAGCTGTACCTTTTCTGACAAATCACACAAGATGTCGTTAGATCTCAATATCCATATTGATGGTAAAATCATAGTTTGGATATGCTTCCTGAATATCGTTGGAAATATGCTTAAACAAAGCCTCACGATCTTTCACATCCCATGCAAGGACCATATCCAAAGAGCACTTCTTATCTTTCATATCTGCATAAAATCCATGCATCTGGATCACACCGTCATGTGACATGACAATTTCTCTCACTTTCCTGAACATTGCATCTACTGCATCACTCTTTGAATTGATGGAATAGATACCAATACCCGTCAATGAAATACCATAAGACTTATAGATCTCAGCATTGACCTTACGTGTCAGTTCATCGATCTCATCTGCTTTCAATGTATCAGGAACGGCAATATGAACGCTGCCGACATAGTGATTTGGACCATAGTTGTGCAAGATCAGATCATAAGCTCCTTGGATCCTAGGATCGACACCACGGATCGCCGCCTTCATCTCATGGGCAAATTCCTTATCTACTGAACGACCAAGAATATCATCTAAAGTATCGTTCAGCATCTCCAATCCTGATTTCAAGATCAAAACAGCAATAATGACGCCAACATATGCTTCGATCGAGAAGTTCGTCCACATAGAAATCAAAGCGCTAATAAGGACAGATGTTGAAATGATTGCATCATTCCCAGCATCTACACCGCTAGCACATAATGTAGAGGAATTTGTCAGCTTTCCTTGCTTGATCACATAGCGTGACAAAACGATCTTGACGACAATAGCAATAGCCATGACAACTAAAGATACAGTTGTATATGTGATTGCGGTAGGATGCAGAATCTTATCTATAGAAGCAAGCAATGATTCAATACCGGCATACAAAATAATGGCAGCAACTGCTAAGGAACTAAGATATTCCACACGTCCATATCCAAATGGATGCTTTCGATCTGGTCTTTTGGCGGCAAGACGTACACCTACGATAGCAATGATCGAACTCAACGCATCTGATAAATTGTTAATAGCATCCAATACGATGGCGATCGATCCTGATAATAGACCTGCGATCAGTTTCGATACGACAAGGAACAAGTTTGCACCAATTCCCACAAGACTTGTACGAACGATCGTCTTTTCTCTTTGATTATTCTCTTTCATAACATTCCACCTCAAAAAAACAGCGGGAACGAGTTGTCCCGCCGTTTATTTTACTACTTCAATGACACAATGTATCCTGAATCATCCGCATCTACGACGATCGACTTACCGCCGATATCTGGATTTTCCAAGATCACCTTTGCAACCTGTGTCTCGATTGCCCGCTGAATATGACGCTTCATAGGTCTTGCACCAAAGTCTGGATCAACACCAACAGCAATGATCCTATTCTTAGCTGCATCTGTAACTTCCAAATGAATATCTCTTTCTGCAAGTCTATTCTTAAGCTGTGCCAAGAACTTATCAGCGATCTGCTTCAATACCTTTTCATCCAAAGCGTTGAAGACAATGATCTCATCCACACGATTGATGAATTCCGGCTTAAAGAACCTCTGCAGTTCTTCCATATATCCATCCTGTCTCTTCTTAGCATCATGTTCAAACGCATATTGTGAACCAAGATTACTTGTCATGATGATGATCGTATTCTTGAAGTCGATCGTAACACCCTTGGAATCTGTGATACGGCCATCATCCAATACCTGAAGTAAGATATTGAATACATCTGGATGGGCTTTTTCGATCTCATCCAGCAATACGATACAATATGGGTTTCGTCTAACAGCTTCTGTCAACTGTCCACCTTCTTCATAACCAACATATCCTGGAGGAGCACCAACAAGTCTAGACACACTGAATTTCTCCATGTATTCAGACATATCGATACGTACGATCTTGTTCTCATCATCAAACAGCTGCTGAGCCAAAGCCTTTGCAACTTCTGTCTTACCAACACCTGTAGGACCTAAAAACATGAAAGAACCAAGTGGACGATTCTCGTCCTGGATCTGTGCTTTAGAACGCAGGATCGCATCACTAACAAGTTCCAAGGCATGGTCCTGCCCCATGACCCTATGACGCAGTGCAGCAGACAAATGCAGGATCTTTTGTCTTTCTGTAGACATCAGACGACTTACTTCGATATGTGTCCACCTAGAGACGATCTTAGCAATACTATCCTCATCTACGACCTGACGGATCATGCTGTCTTGTTCAGCTTTTTCTGCATCCTGGATCTTCTTTTCAAGATCAGGTATCACAGAATATTGCAATCTGCCAGCTTTATCATAGTCAGCTTCATTTTGAGCTTGTGTTAGATCCAACTTAGCCTTCTCCAACTGTTCCTTGTAGTCTTTAGCAGTATCCAGTTTATTCTTCTCATTCTGCCACTTAGAGACCTTCTCTTGATATATCTCATTCAGATTCGCAAGTTCTTTTACGATCTCTGCTAATCTAGCCTTTGCCTTTTTATCACGATCTTCCTTGAGAGATGTCTTCTCAATCTCCAGCGTCATAATCTTACGCTTTAATTCATCCAGCTCTGCCGGCATAGAATCCATCTCTACACGGATACCTGCACATGCCTCATCAATGAGGTCAATGGCCTTATCCGGCAGGAAACGATCTGTAATATAACGATCAGACAAAGCAGCTGCTGCTACGATCGCTTCATCCTTGATCTGTACACCATGATGACTTTCAAAACGATCCTTCAGACCTCTCAAGATACTAATGGTATCTTCTACAGTAGGTTCGGAAACCTGGATCTTTTGGAATCTTCTTTCCAAAGCACGATCTTTTTCGATGTATTTTCTATATTCATCAAATGTAGTAGCACCGATGCACTTTAGTTCACCTCTTGCCAACATCGGCTTCAAGAGGTTTGCAGCATCCATAGAGCCTTCTGTCTTACCAGCGCCAACAAGATTATGAATCTCATCGATGAACAGGATAATACCACCATCTGCCTTTTGGACTTGTTTCAAAACGCCTTTGAGACGTTCCTCGAATTCACCTCTATACTTAGCACCTGCAATCAAGGAACCCATATCCAATTCAATGAGTTTCTTGTCTTTCAGTCCCATCGGCACATCGCCTTTCATGATACGCCATGCTAGACCTTCTACAATAGCTGTCTTACCAACACCAGGTTCGCCGATCAAAACAGGGTTGTTCTTCGTTTTACGGGAAAGGATCTCAATGACACGTCTGATCTCATCATCACGACCGATCACAGGATCGATCTTTCCCTCACGTACTTCCTGCACAAGATCATGACCATACTTACTCAATGCATCAAGCTGGCTCTCATTTGTTTTCTCATCCATCTTAACACCACCTCTCCTGTCATTCTCTGCTTCCAGGATCTGCTTTGTCGTAATGTGATAGCGATCTCTCAACTGTCGTATCACTTCCGCATCTGTATCAAACAGTCCCATCAGAAGCACTGCTGTACTCATGTAGGAATCACCCAGTTTATGCATACGTTCTTTTGCTTTACGCCAAGCTTCTGCCGTATAGCGATTGAGTGAAGCTTCCCCATTTGATGCACTTGGAAGTTTCTTTAAACATTCCTCCACGAGGGAAAGCAACTGAGTTGGATCAACTTGAAGTCTTGTAAAAATACCATCAAGTCCATCATCCTCCAGCATAGCTTTCAAAATATGTTCTGGACACAATTCTGGATTACCCTTTTCTTGTGCCAGCTGTACTGCCTTGACAATAATTGCCTGCAGCTGTTCTGTCATTTCATCCATGTTCATGAAGCATCACCTCCTTCATGATCTTGGTGGTCGATCAGGAGAATGTTTTCTTAAACTTCTGCCAAATCGTTTCGCCCTTACCACTGTCCTGGATCTTCTTCAATTCCTGGTACAGTTCTTTTTCTTTTCTTGTAAGGTCTTTATCAACAACTACCTTGATCCGACAGATCTGGTCGCCAGGACGTCCCCCCTTGATATCGGGAACACCCTTTTCACGCAGACGGAGCTGTGCCCCGTTTTGTGTACCTGCTGGGATCACCAAAGATACTTCACCATAGATCGTTGGAATATCCAGTGTTGTACCAAGTGTTGCATCAACTGCAGACACTGGAATATCCAAGTAAATATTCTTGCCATCACGCACGAACTTATCGTGTGCCAATACATTGATCTCGATGTACAGATCACCATTTGGACCACCGTTTTCACCACGTTCACCTTTGCCTGATACACGTAGTTGCTGACCGGAATTGATACCTGCCGGTATCTTCACATCGACCTTTACCTGCTTGTGGTTATAACCCTTGCCACCGCACTTTGGACATACTTTACGGATCTTCTTGCCTGTACCACGGCAGTCTGGACATACAGACTGAGACTGCATGATGCCAAGCATCGTACGCTGCTGCGTCATCACATAACCTGAACCGCGACATGTAGAACATGTCTCAATGTCTGACTTGCTGGCAGCACCTGTACCATCACATGCTTCACATTTCTCATCGACCGTTAAATTGATCGTTTCTGTCTTACCAAAACACGCATCCATGAATGATACATTCATACGCATATATTTATCCTGACCTTGACGTGGTGCATTACGCTGTTGAGAGCGTGTACTGCCGCCAAAGCCACCGCCGAAGAAACTTGAGAAGATATCATTCAAGTCATCAAAGCTACCGCTCTGGAAACCGCCATTGAATCCGCCGAAACCAGCTGCGCCATCCATACCGGCAAAACCGAACTGATCATATGTCTTTCGCTTCTGCGGATCACTTAATACTTCATATGCTTCATTTACTTCTTTAAATTTTTCTGCGGCTCCAGGTTCTTTATTCAGATCCGGGTGATACTTCTTGGCAAGCTTACGATAGGCTCTTTTGATCTCATCGTCAGTTGCACTTTTGGATACACCAAGCACCTCGTAATAGTCTCTTTTATCAGCCATATCCTATACTGCCTCCTGCTCTTCTATGAAAGAGAATACGGGACTGATGCAGCCCCGTATTCTCATGATGTTTTGTTTACTTCTTTTCCTTGAAATCAGCATCTACGACGTCGTCGTCAGAGCTGCCTGTTGTGCTGCTACCAGCACCAGCGCCATCAGTCTGCTGACCTTGCTGCTGGTACATAGCCTGCGCCATGGACTGTGCAGCCTGTTCCAAAGCATCGAGCTTTGTCTTCAATGTCGGCATATCGTTCTTATCCAATGCTTCCTGAAGTTCATCTCTCAACTTCTTTACTTCTTCCTTCTGCTGTTCTGTAACATTCGGATTATCAGTCTTCAAAGTTTCATCGATCTGATTGATGAAAGCTTCTGCTTTGTTCTTTGTTTCAATGTCTGCCTTACGTGCATCATCCTCAGCCTTATGAGCCTCTGCATCCTTGACCATACGATCGATTTCTTCATCAGAAAGACCAGAAGAATTCTGAATCGTAATGGACTGCTTCTTGTTTGTAGCTTTATCTACAGCAGATACATTGACGATGCCGTTAACGTCGATATCAAATGTAACTTCGATCTGCGGTACACCTCTTCTAGCTGGTGCAATACCATCCAACTGGAAATTACCAAGTGTCTTGTTATCATTAGCCATCGGACGCTCACCCTGCAGAACATGAATATCTACAGCCGGCTGGTTATCAGCAGCTGTGGAGAAGATCTGACTCTTAGATGTAGGAACAGTTGTATTACGAGGGATCAATACCGTCATAACGCCACCCATTGTTTCAATACCAAGGGACAATGGTGTAACATCGAGCAGCAATACATCCTTAACATCACCAGCAATGACACCACCCTGAATAGCAGCACCAAGAGCTACACATTCATCCGGGTTAACAGACTTGTTAGGTTCCTTGCCAAGTTCTCTCTTAACAGCTTCCTGAACAGCTGGAATACGTGTAGAACCACCAACGAGCAACACCTGATCCAGATCACCAGCAGAGAGCTTAGCATCGCTCATTGCCTGTCTAACCGGCTTCATTGTACGTTCTACAAGATCCTTTGTCATATCATCAAACTGAGCACGAGTTAAAGTTGCTTCCAAATGCAATGGACCTTCTGGACCAGCAGAGATAAACGGCAGAGAGATCTGTGTCTGAACCATACCAGACAGATCCTTCTTAGCCTTTTCAGCAGCTTCCTTCAATCTCTGCATAGCCATCTTATCGTTTCTCAGATCAATGTTGTTCTCTCTCTTGAAGTTATCAACGAGCCAATCCATGATCTTGTTATCGAAATCATCACCACCCAGATGTGTGTCACCAGCAGTAGACAATACTTCGAATGTACCATCGGCAATATCCAAGATGGAAACATCGAAAGTACCACCACCAAGGTCATATACCAAGATCTTGTGTTCTTCAGACTGATCTTTGTCAAGACCAAATGCCAATGCAGATGCTGTCGGCTCATTGATGATACGCTTTACATCAAGACCTGCGATCTTACCAGCATCCTTAGTAGCCTGACGCTGTGCATCATTGAAGTATGCAGGAACTGTAATAACAGCTTCTGTTACCTTTTCACCAAGATAACTCTCTGCATAGTCCTTCAAATAAGAGAGGATCATAGCAGATACTTCCTGTGGTGTATATCTCTTGCCTTCGAGTTCTACTGTTTCACTTGTACCCATCAATCTCTTAACGGAATAAACTGTATTCTTGTTTGTAATCAACTGACGCTTAGCCGCATCACCAACGATTCTTTCACCATTCTTGAATGCTACAACAGATGGTGTTGTACGATTACCCTCTGGATTTGTGATGACCTTTGCGTCTTTACCTTCCATAACAGCGACGCAGCTGTTTGTTGTACCTAAGTCAATACCAATAATCTTGCTCATAATATAGCCTCCTATATCAGCTTATTCGCTGACCTTTACCATCGCAGCTCTCAAAATGCGATCCTTTAACTTATAACCTTTCTGCAGTACTTCTACGACCATGCCCGGCTCAACACCATCAACATGTTCACACATCAGCGCCTGATGCCAATTTCCATCAAACGGAACATTTTCAGCTTCGATCTCTGTAACACCCTCTGCTTCCAATGCTGCCTTCAACTTATTGTAGATCATCTCTACACCTTTGCGGTAAACATCATCTGCCGTTTCATGAGCCAATGCTCTTTCACAATCATCCAGCACCGGCAATACAGATAAAGCAAACTTCTGGATACTGTACTTGCTCAGCTGTTCATATTCTTTTGTCAATCTCTTACGTGTGTTTTCTGTATCAGCATATGCTTTTGCATATTCATTCTTCAACACACCGACCTGCTCAGTAAGCTTTGCATTTTCAGCTTTCAAAGCCTCGATCTCTTTATTCTTCTTAGAGAAGATAGACTTCTTCTCCGGCTCCGCTTCCTGTTCTTTCTCAGGTGCTGCCTTTTCTTCTGTATCTGCTGTTTCTTCTACTTTGACTTCTTCATTCTTCATTTCATCCATCGCTGTCTCCACCTCCTTCGTCGTACATCTTCTCGATCTGCTTAGCGGCATATTCGATCATCGTAACGACCTTGTCATAATTCATGCGGCTGGGTCCCACGACCATCAACTGTCCGCTTTCACCATCTTTGACTTTAAACGAGCTCCGCACGACGGCAACGTCATTGACCCATGTCAACTGCGCACCTTGGTGTGTCGTCAAAGCAATGGCATTTTCATTCTCATCAAGCTGCTGCCATGGAGTAGAGGTCGTATCCTCCAACATCGTCATTAACTTCTTCAACTTGTTGATGTCTTCAAATTCAGGCTGGTAAAGGATGCGATCCTTGCCACTGAAGTAGACATTGTCCGTAGCAAACTTTACAAACGCTTTTACGAATGCCGTAAACAGAAGATCATGTTTCTGCACGACCGAGCTCAATTCCGGCTTGATATCCTGCATACGTCTTGCTAACTGATCTACAGGAACACCTTTCAATCTGCTGTTGATGATATCTGTACAATTCTCCATATCAGAGAAAGGAATATCATCATCAAAAAGAAAGTTCTTTGTTTCCGTATGACCAGTATTGGTGATAAAGACACCAACACAATTACGGGAATCGATTTGGAAGAGCTTGATGTGCTCAAGCTTCTGTTTTGATGAATCCGGGCCGATAGCACCGGTGGTCATGTTTGTCATCTCGGAGAGAATCTGACATGACTGATGTACTGCTTCATCGATGTTCATATTGGATACATCAAACGCAGCTTTAATGGCAACTTCCATCTTCTTATCGATCTGTGCTTCATCCAACAGATTTTCGCAATAGAAGCGATACCCCATCGTACTCGGGATCCTGCCGGAAGAAGTATGTGTCTTTTCAAGATATCCCATCTCTTCCAATGCCTGCATATCATTACGGATCGTTGCACTGGAATAAGACATCTTGTGACGCTGCTGAAGGGCCTTCGAGCTTACCGGTTCACCGGTCTTGATATATTCGTCGACGATCGCCTTAAATATTTCGATTCTTCGTGGTGTCAGCACGTTCAGCACCTCCTTCTTAGCACTCTATCCTGTTGCCTGCTAGTATAGTACATCTGTCATTTAGCACTGTCAAGGCATAAGTGCTAATACGTATGTGAACTTAACATGAAAAAAAGCAGCTCACACCGCTTCATTCTTGTAATATCTCACTTTCATGATTCCATAGACAGATTCCTTCGTGAATTTCAGATCACCATACGCATCCGCAAAATTATCTTCTTTCAAAGACTCAATCACGACCTTCCCACCAGGTTTCACAAGACTATGTTCATTCAAATATGCCATAATCTCATCATTCCGTTGTTTCTCATAAGGTGGATCTAGATATACCAGATCAAAGCACACCCCTTCCTGTGCCAACAAGTCCAAAGCCTTACGATCCGCCATAGAAAAGATACGGCAGCGATCTTCACAACGCAAAGAGGCTGCATTCTTCTTAATGATACCGCAGGCTGCTCTACTGATATCCACTAATACTGCTTGATCCATACCACGAGACAACGCTTCAAATCCACATGCCCCACTGCCTGCATACAGATCCAGCACTGCTCCCCCATCAAACATACCGCCTAAGGAAGAAAAGACAGCTTCTCTTACTTTATCCAGCGTTGGCCGTGTATTTTTATTTTTTAACGTCTCCAGCTTTCTGGAGGAATATTCACCTGCAATGATCCTCATTGAATTTCCTTTCTCTTATATGCAGCAATAACAGCCTGTGAAAGACCGATCGCCATCATGAATGCAACTGCACTGGAACCACCTGCTGACATCAATGGGAGCGGAATACCTGTCAACGGGATCAAACCCGTAACACCACCTATATTAAAGAATAAATGCACCATGAAGTAAGTGGATGTGCCAACCAAGATGATCCTGCCTGCTTCTGACTTCATCTTATAAGCAAAATACAAAAGACGATAAATGATAGTGCCGTAAATAAGCATTAATAGACAAAAACCGATCCAGCCAGTCTCACCAACAAAAACAGCCAAAATAAAGTCAGTCCCCGCTTCCGGCAGATTCATATACTTCTGTACCGAACGACCAAGACCCTTACCGCCAAGACCACCTTCTGCAAAGGCAATCAAAGATGAAATGATCTGATATCCATTTCCGTAAGGATCACGAAATGGATCGATCGCACTAATGAAACGTTGTTTCTGATACGGCTTTAAGAAACTTAGCTTCATGATAAACTCTTCCCCTGCTGGTGATAACAAAAAGAATGAAGCAAACACAACAAGATAGAACATGACCATCAAGAACACTTGTGTCTTTCGCATCGTCTTATTCCGTGGTATCAAATAGCAAACACAAGCAATAATCGTTAAGACCATCATAGAACCAAAGTCCTTCTGCACAAACAGAATAATACTTGCCATGATAGCAAAGATCACAGCCGCTCTTCCTACCAACTGTCCAAGCGATTTCTTCGAATTACGACGATCGCCAAGATGAGCTGCTACGATCAAAATGATCAAGATCTTAGCAAACTCTGAAGGCTGGATCGTCACCTCCGTAAACCCTAATGGAATACGTATCCAGTTATACGCACCTTTTACTTTCGGAAACGCACGACACAACAACAAACTCATGATCTCGATAATGATCAAAATCTGAAAACCATTCCCATGCAACTGTGACAACTTAAACTTACGCGAGATCCATGCCATCAAGAAATAACCTATCGAAACAAAGATGCACTGTTTGGCAATGTTAAGGATCAACAACTGCATATTACCTACAGCTGTCCCCATAGACGCACTGCCGATGATAACGATACCTACAAAAGCAAGTATAACGACCGCCAGCTGCAGCCACATATCATAGCCCTTCCCCATTGAAAAGACCGAAGGACGTTTCGTATTCTTTTGTTCTTTACTCATATTGTGAATTTTATCATAGACTTAATGTCATTGCACAAAACTTAAAAAGGAAAGCGCTTTCCTTAGCTTTTTATCTTTACAACTTTATCTATGTTAATTATCATAACACCTGACGAGGTAAAGTATGCTTATAAATAATGATACGATCATCAAGGACAATAACCCCTTGATCAGAGAAAAATCTCTGCCGGTATCCCTCCCTTTAAGCGAGGAAGACCAGCAGATTCTTCGCGACATGTTGAAGTACGTAGAAGATTCTACCGATGAAGAGATCGCTGAGCGCGAAAATCTAAGACCTGCTGTAGGTATCAGTGCAATCCAGATCGGTATCCCTAAACAGTTGACAGCAATCGTTGTCAATGATTACGACCATGATGGTAATGAAATTTCTTATAAATATATGCTGGCCAATCCAAAGATCGTTTCTTCTTCTGTACAGAAGGCTTATTTAAAAGGTGGCGAGGGCTGTCTTTCTGTAGAAAAAGAACATGAAGGTTTTGTTGTGCGCAGTGCCCGTGTTACAGTAACAGCCTACGATCTGTTGTCAAACAAAAATGTCAAACTCAGATTGAGAGGATATCTTGCAATTGTATTCCAGCACGAGATCGACCACTTCTCCGGCACTTTATTTTATGACAAGATCAACAAGAAAGATCCTTTCCATAGAATAAAAGACGCAATAGAAATATAATCTTTGCGAGAGGAAATAGCGTTATTTTCCTGTTTCATGCTATAATAAGCACAGTATTAAATCGTTTCAGATAATAGAGAAATCGAGGTATATATGACGAGAGAAATGAAGACGACAAGAAGATCGCCTCACACAGTTCGTTATTCTGAGATCTCCAAAGATACGATGCGCAGCATCGACCGTTCGAAAGATACATTGGTTTATGCTTTAGGCGGTCTTGGTGAGATCGGCAAAAACATGTACTGCTTTGAACATGATGATGAAATCATCATTGTTGACTGCGGTGTTTTGTTTCCAGAAGATGATCTGTTAGGCGTAGATTACGTAATCCCCGACTATTCTTATCTAGTAAAAAACAGAGAGAAAGTCAAAGCACTGATTATTACACATGGTCATGAGGACCATATCGGAGGTATCCCATTCTTCCTCCAGTCTGTGCATCTTCGTGAGATCTATGCTGCTCCATTTGCCAAAGCATTGATCGAGAAAAAATTAGAAGAACATCGTATGTTGCGTAATGTTACGATCAAAGACATTACACCGGACACACGTGTTGATACAAAGTATTTCCATGTTGGTTTCTTCAATACTGTTCATTCTATCCCAGATAGTTATGGTCTTTTGATCAACACCCCAAATGGTCGTGTTGTAGAAACAGGTGACTTTAAATTCGACTTAACTCCGATCGGTGTCAATTCCGATTATCAAAAAATGGCTTATATCGGTCAGATTGGTGTGACACTCTTGATGAGTGATAGTACAAACTCTAGTGTTCCAGGTTTTTCTGTTTCCGAGAAGAAAGTCGCACAAGCAATCAATGAGCAAATGAGAAGAACACCAGGCAGACTGCTTGTTTCTACTTTTGCTTCAAATGTTTTGCGATTGAATCAGATCTTGGAAGCTGCAGTTGCTTGTGATCGTAAAGTTGCTGTATTTGGACGTTCTATGGAGAATGTTTGTGAGATTGGCAAAAAGCTTGGTGTTATCAAGATTCCGGATAGTTCTTTTATTTCCGGTAATGAATTGAATACTTTACCAGCTAATAAGATCTGTATCGTATGTACAGGTAGCCAGGGTGAACCGATGGCTGCCTTGAGCAGGATTGCAAATGGTACACATCGTTTTATCAAGATCCTACCTGGTGATACAGTTTTGTTCTCATCTAATCCTATTCCTGGTAATGGCACTTCTGTTTCTGCTGTTGTCAATCAGCTGACTCGTGTTGGTGCTAATGTTATTACAAACTCCCCTTTGACATCCTTCCATACAACAGGTCATGCTCCACAGGAAGAACAAAAGCTGATGCTGAACTTGATCAAGCCTAAGTACTTTATGCCGATGCATGGTGAATACAAGATGCTCGTACAGCATTCTACTACAGCACAAGAAACAGGTGTTCCAAAAGATAACTGCTTGATCTGTGCAAATGGTGATATCGTTGTCATGCGTGATGGTGAATGCTTCATCTCCAACGAACGTATTCAGACAGATGATATTTATGTAGATGGAAATGATGCTTCAGGTTTGAGTACATCTGTTATCAAGGACAGAAGGATATTAGCAGAGAATGGATTGGTTGCGGTCATTGTTGCGATTGATTCTCGTTACAATAAGATCTTATGCCGTCCAAGTATTGTATCTAGAGGTTTTGTATACATCAAGGACTCACAGACTCTGCTCAAAGAAGCAGAGATGATTGTCTATGATGCATTGAGCAAGAAGATGCAGCAGAGAACGACATTTGGTGAATTGAAGAACTGTATTCGTTCTTCTTTAGAGCCATATCTCTTTAAGAAAACACATCGTAATCCGATCGTTATCCCTGTTATCCTCAATCAAAAAGCAGCTATCGAAGAAATTCGGGCTAAGATGAGTGCTAAACAGAAAGCAACACGTGGTCGTCCGCCGCGTAATAACAATTACAATAACCATTAAGAGTTTCGTTCAACGAAACTCTTTTATTTAAATATAAATTTTGGCTCTTCTGTACCCAGGGTGGGTAAAGTTTCATAAATATATTTGCTA